>NZ_CP011096.1:0-300000 GCF_000969765.1 Mycoplasmopsis synoviae ATCC 25204 | reverse complement strand
ATACTGAGACGGGTTTATGCCGAAAATTGTGCTAACTGATTTTGATAAAAATTGAGAACAAAATTCAGAAAACGAAAGAAAAATTAGAGAATGATTTGATAATGCAGTAAACTGAGCAGGACTATCAGATCAACTAACTAAAAAACTTGGAGCAGAAAGATTCAAAAACGTAAAGTTAACTTATAAAGAAGTTACCTTTAGTACTAATGCTGTTAAAACTCCAACTGTAAAATTTACAGTTGCAGCAAAAGAAGGATACACTCTTGATAATTCAGCAAATGAAATTAGCCTTGTTGTTAGAGTCTTATATAACCATGATAATGAAAGCACAATACAGCTTCCTACACAAGGAGCTTCATCTTCAGCAGTTCCAAATAGAGCAAGTAGTCCAAACGACGAAACAACAATAAAAACTGTTAATGTTTACTTAAACTATACCGGGCCAAATATTGAATTAGATGCAGAGCTGCCACAAGTAGGATCTCAAGATAATACTTCAATTAACGGAACTTCAAGTGTAACAGGTGACTTTAACGATAAATTCAAAAAATTATTAGTAAGCGTATTAAGGAGGGGGCCACGCTGAATCTTCATTATTCCAAGCAATAATTAACTACGTTAACAAATTTGACCCTAAATTTAGAGCTGAATTTGTAACAGATGCAAGAGACGGAGTTACTATAACTAAAGTTCAAAAAGATAAACAAAAAAGAGATAGAGAACTTAGACCTGGAACTTTAGACGATTTAGATAAGGACAACGTATTCTTACAACAAATCCAAGGAGATACTGAAGCAGTATATTTTGCAGTAACAGCTGTAGCAAGCAATAGATGATTAAATACCTTCCTAATTAGAATTCCTTTAACAAAATTTGTAAGACCTTTAACTGAATTCCAAGCTCAAAGCTCACCAACAACTGGAACAAATTCGGGTTCAAAGTAATAATAAAACCAAAAACATGCCCTAAAATTTTTAGTTATTGTTCACTTATTATAAAAACACGCAAAATTAATTTATTTTTTTAATTAATGTACAAATACTTATAGTTTTTTTGATTTTTATCAAATGCATTTTTTTATTTAAAATCAAATCAAAAATTAACTTAAAAATACAAAAAGGCTCCAGCTCAAGCAGCTGCACCAACAACAACGCAAAGTTCACCTAGAGCGGCAGCATCAGCTACAGTTAGACTTGCAAATGGTGAAGCAGCTTCACCAGAAACTCAACCAGCAGCTCCAATGGCTGATTTAGCATCAACAGCATCTTATCTAAAATCATTAAGTGACAGCTTAAAAGCTGAAACCGATAAGTTAAATGGTGATACAACCGAAAATAAAACAGCTTACTATAAAGTAGATACCGGTCGTACACTATACTGAGACGGGTTTATGCCTAAAATTGTAGTGCAAGGTTACGTAGCAGATACTACTGGAAGTAGTAAAGATACTAACGAAAATGCAAATAGACCATTACTACAACAGTGATTTGAAGCTAACCAAGATAAACTAAGTCTTGTAGCAGATCAGCTTACAAAAAAACTAGGTTCTGATAAATTTAAGAATGTAGTTTTAACATCTCCAATGGTTAGCTATGAAGATACATCAAGTAATACTAGAGTACCTAAAGTAACCTTTACTTTACAAGGTAAAGAAGGTTACGAACTTCAAACCACAGATGGCGCAAGTGCTACTTTATCACTTTCAATTAGAGTGTTATATACAAGTGAAAATTCAACTCAAAACGTACTTAGATACCAAGGCGCATCTTCTTCAGCTGCTCCAAATAGAGCAAGTAATCCAAACAATGCAACTACTATTAAAGATGTTAACGTTTATCTTAACTACACCGGGCCAAATATTGAGTTAAATGCAGAAGCTCCTACAGTAGGATCTCAAGATAATACTTCAATTAACGGAACCTCAAATGTAGATGGTGACTTTAACACTAAATTCAAAAACTTATTAGTAAACGTAGTAGGGGGGGATCACGCTGAATCTTCATTATTCCAAGCAATAATTAACTACGTTAATAAATTCGATCCAAAATATAGAGCTGCATTTGTAACAAATTCAAGAGACGGAGTTACTATAACTAAAGTTCAAAACACAAAAGAGCTTAGACCTGGAACTTTAGACGATTTACTAAGCAATAAGAACAAAGTATTCTTACAACAAATAAAAGGCGATACAGAAGCAGTGTATTTTGCAGTTACTGCAATAGCAAGCAATAATTGATTAAATACCTTCCTAATTAGAATTCCATTAACAAAATTTGTAAGACCTATAAGCGTACTTGAAGAACAAAGCGCTCAAGATCAAACTCCAGAAGCTTCACAACAAGCTCCAGAAGGTGGATCTTTAGCATCAGGAACAGCTCCAACAGAAGGAACTCAAAGTTAATAATAAAACCAAAAACATGCCCTAAAATGTTTTCTTAATACTGAGACGGGTTTATGCCTAAAATTGTAGTGCAAAGTTATGAAGCAGATGGTGAAGAAAAAGGTAAAGCAACTCACGAAGAAGCAAATAAAACAAAACTAGAAGCTTGATTTTCCAACTCTGCTAACTGAGCAGGACTAGAAGACCAGCTTACAAAGAGATTAGGTTCAGATAAGTTTAAAAACGTTAAGCTTACATATAGAAGCATTACATTAACAGATTTTACTGCAGGTAAAGGAGTAACCCGTTGATATCCTACCGTTAAATTTAGCGTAAAAGCTAAAGATGATTATGCTTTAGATTCTACTTCAACAAGTGAGCTTGATATTGTAGTCAGAGTGCTATATAAAAGCGCAAAAGCCAACGCTGATAATGTCTTTACACACGAAGGAGCTTCACCTTCAGCAGCGCCAAAAAATACAAAGACACCAAATGATCCTAAGGTTATAAAAAACGTTAATGTGTATCTTAACTACACCGGGCCAAATATTGAGTTAGATCAAGCAGTTCCTGCAGTAGGTACTGCAGCTAATACTTTAATTAATGGTACTTCAAATGTTACAGGTGCATTTAACACCGCATTTAGAGGACTGCTATTTACTAAAAGACTAGTAAATCCTTTAATGCAGTCTGTAATTAACTACGTTAACAAATTTGACCCTAAATTTAGAGCTGCATTTGTAACAAATGCAACAAACGGAGTTGCTTTAACTAAAGTTCAAAAAGATAGACAAAAAAAAGATAGAGAACTTAGACCAGGAAATTTAGAAGATTTACTATACAATAACAACGTGTTTTTACAACAAATGAAAAATGATACTGAAGCAGTGTATTTTGCAGTAACTGCAATAGCAAGCAATAATTGATTAAACACCGTACTTGTAAGAATTCCTTTAACTAAATTTGTAAGACCTATAAGCGTACTTGAAGAACAAAGCGCTCAAGATCAAACTCCAGAAGCTTCACAACAAAGTTAATAATAATAAAACCAAAAACATGCCCCAAAATGTTTAAGTTTTTAAGATTATTGTTCAAAGGTTTTAAAAATATATTCAAATAGATAGAAAAAATATAATTTATGTGCAAAAATGGTTTATATTTTTGAAATTTTTCAAATTTAATATTTAGCTAAAAAAACTTAAAAATTAACCAGCTCAAGCAGCTACTGAAGAATCAAGTGATTCAGGTGCACCTGAATCAACTTCAGCTACAGTTAGAGTTGCAAATGCTGAAGCTGCTTCACCAGAAACTCAACTAGCAGCTCCATCAGCTGATTTAGCATCAACAGCATCTTATCTAAAATCATTAAACGATACTTTAAAAGCAGCTACTGATGCACTTAACGGTGATAACCCAACAGAAAAAACAGCATACTACAAACCAGTTAACGGTCGTACACTATACTGAGACGGGTTTATGCCTAAAATTGTAGTGCCAGGTTATGAAGCAGATGGTTACGTAGCAGATACTACTGAAGATAATAAAGATACTAACGAAGCTGCAAATCAAAAAAAACTAGAAGCTTGATTTACCAACTCTGCTAACTGAGCAGGACTAGAAGACCAGCTAACAAAAAAATTAGGTGAAGAAAATTTCAAAAATATGACTTTATCAAATCCTTAAATTTCTTGAGATGAAGTTAAATTTTCTAATAAAGGTTCTAATAAAGGTTATTTAACCCCAAAAGTAACTTTTAACTTAACTCCAAAAAACGGTTATACCTTAGCTGATAATTCAGAAAATACAGTTACACTAACTATTAGAAATCTATACAAAGAAGCTAATTCAGATACAAATGTATTTGCAACTCAGGGAGCTTCTCCTTCTGCAGTGCCAAATGGTGCAAATACAGCTGACCATGCTAAAACCATTAAAGATGTTAACGTTTACCTAAACTACACCGGGTCAAATATTGAATTAGATGCAGATCTACCAAGAGTAGGCGAACAAGAAAATACTTCACTAAATGGAACCTCAAATGTAGATGGTGACTTTAACACTAAATTCAAAAAATTATTAGTAAACGTAGTAAAGGAGGGTCACGCTGAATCTTCATTATTCCAAGCGGTAATTAACTATGTAAATAAATTCGATCCAAAATATAGAGCTGAATTTGTAACAAATTCAAGAGACGGAGTTACTATAACTAAAGTTCAAAGTGACACACAACTTAGACCTGGAACTTTAGACGATTTAAATAAGAACAACGTATTCTTACAGCAAATCCAAGGAGATACTGAAGCAGTGTATTTTGCAGTAACTGCAATAGCAAGCAATAGTTGATTAAATACCTTCTTAATTAGAATACCTTTAACTAAATTTGTTAAACCTTTAACAGAATTCAGACCTACAACTCCTACAAGCCCTTCTAGCGATACTCAACAACAAGGAACTGCTCAAACTCAAAGTAATCAAGGTTCATAATAATAAAACCAAAAACATGCCCCAAAATGTTACTAATATACTGAGACGGGTTTATGCCTAAAATAGTTATAGATGATTACGTAGCAGATGGTTACGACGTAGCAAATAATGCCGAAAACAATAGAGCACAACACGAAGCTGCAAATAGACCATTACTAGAACAGTGATTTAAAGTTAACCAAGATAAATTAAGCCTTGTAGCAGAGCAGCTAACAAAAAAATTAGGTGAAGAAAAATTCAAGAATATGACTTTATCAAATCCTACAATTTCTTGAGATGAAGTTAGATTTTCTAAAGGAAATGTTACTAAACTTTATTTAACCCCAAAAGTTACTTTCAATCTAGCAGCTAAGGAAGGATATGCTTTAGCACAAGATTCAGCTACTAGCGTAACTCTTACTATAAGAGTTTTATACAAAGATTCAAATCCTGAAGTAAATGTGTTTCAAACTCAAGGGTCATCACCTTCAGCAACGCCAAATGGTGCAAATAGTGCAAACCATGCTCAAACTATTAAAGATGTTAACGTTTACCTAAACTACACCGGGTCAAATATTGAATTAGATGCAGATCTACCAAGAGTAGGCGAACAAGAAAATACTTCACTAAATGGAACCTCAAATGTAGATGGTGACTTTAACACTAAATTCAAAAAATTATTAGTAAACGTAGTAAAGGAGGGTCACGCTGAATCTTCATTATTCCAAGCAATAATTAACTATGTTAATAAATTTGACCCTAAATTTAGAGCTCAATTTGTAACAAATTCAATAAACGGAGTTACTATAACTAAAGTTCAAAACACAAAAGAGCTAAGACCTGGAACTTTAGACGATTTACTAAAAAATAGGAACAACGTATTCTTACAACAAATGAAAAATGATACAAAAGCAGTGTATTTTGCAGTAACTGCAATAGCAAGCAATGGATGATTAAATACTTTCTTAATTAGAATTCCTTTAACTAAATTTGTTAAACCTTTAAGCGTATTTACAGCACCAGTAGTAACTCCTCCTGCAGAAGAAGCTACTGGAGGAAGTCAAACTCAAGAAGCAAGATTACAACCAGCTGGATATAGTAATTCAGATTCATCTGGATCTACAGAACAAACACCACCAAGTACAACTTAATAATAATAAAACCAAAAACATGCCTCAAAATGTTACTAATATACTGAGACGGGTTTATGCCTAAAATAGTTGTAGATGATGGTTACGTAGAAGATACTGAAGAAAATAATAAGGAAAATAACAAAAATACAAATCAACAAAAACTAGAAGCTTGATTTAAAGCAAATCAAGACAAATTTACTTTAGTAGCTGACCAATTAACAAGAAAATTAGGTTCTGATAAATTTAAAAATGTAACTCTAACAAATCCTACAATTTCTTGAGATGAAGTTAGATTTTCTAAAGGAAATGTTACTAAACTTTATTTAACCCCAAAAGTTACTTTCAATCTAGCAGCTAAGGAAGGATATGCTTTAGCACAAGATTCAGCTACTAGCGTAACTCTTACTATAAGAGTTTTATACAAAGATTCAAATCCTGAAGTAAATGTGTTTCAAACTCAAGGGTCATCACCTTCAGCAACGCCAAATGGTGCAAATAGTGCAAACCATGCTCAAACTATTAAAGATGTTAACGTTTACCTAAACTACACCGGGCCAAATATTGAGTTAAATGCAGAGCTTCCTAAAGTAGGATCTCAAGAAAATACTTCACTAAATGGAACCTCAAATGTAGATGGTGACTTTAACACTAAATTCAAAAAATTATTAGTAAACGTAGTAAAGGAGGGTCACGCTGAATCTTCATTATTCCAAGCAATAATTAACTACGTTAATAAATTTGACCCTAAATTTAGAGCTCAATTTGTAACAAATTCAATAAACGGAGTTACTATAACTAAAGTTCAAAACACAAAAGAGCTAAGACCTGGAACTTTAGACGATTTAGTAAAAAATGATAGGGACAACGTATTCTTACAACAAATGAAAAATGATACTGAAGCAGTATACTTTGCAGTTTCTGCAATAGCAAGCAATGGATGATTAAATACCTTCTTAATTAGAATTCCATTAACAAAATTTGTTAAACCTTTAACAGAATTCCAAGCTCAAAGCTAATAATAAAACCAAAAACATACCCCAAAATGTTAGCGCTATACTGAGATGGATTTATGCCGAAAATTGTGCTTGAAGGTTTTGATTCAAGTTGAACAAAAAATTCAGACAACCAAAATAAAATTAAAGCTTGATTTGGTGACGCATCAAACTGAGCAGGACTATCAGATCAACTAACTAAAAAACTTGGAGCAGAAAGATTTAAAAACGTAAAGTTAACTTATAAAGAAGTTACCTTTAGTAATAATGCTGTTAAAACTCCAACTGTAACATTTACAGTTGCAGCAAAAGATGGCTACACTTTAGTTGATAGCGGAGAAAATGCATCTGCTACAGAAATTAGCCTTGTTGTTAGAGTCTTATATAACCGTGATAATGAAAGCACAATTCAAATGCCAACACAAGGAGCTTCATCTTCAGCAGCGCCAAGTAATTCATCAGTTGATGATGCTAACGTAAAAGCAAAAGTTAATGTTTATTTAAACTACACCGGGCCAAATATTGAGTTAAATGCAGAGCTTCCTAAAGTAGGAACTCAAGAAAATACTTCACTAAATGGAACATTAAATGTAACAGGTGAATTTAACACTAAATTCAAAAAATTATTAGTAAGCGTATTAAGGAGGGGGGTCACGCTGAATCTTCATTATTCCAAGCAATAATTAACTATGTTAATAAATTTGACCCTAAATTTAGAGCTCAACTTGTAACAGAAAAAAACGGAGTTGCTATAACTAGTGTTCAAAGCAAAAAAAGAACTTAGAATAGGAAATTTAAACGATTTACTATACGATAACAAAGTGTTTTTACAACAAGTTAATGGAGACTCAAGCGCAGTATATTTTGCAGTTAACGGTGTAACCAGCCAAGGTTGGTTAAATACCTTCTTAATTAGAATACCTTTAACTAAATTTGTTAGACCTATAAGCGTATTTACAGCACCAGTAGTAACTCCTCCTGCAGAAGAAGCTACTGAAGGAAGTCAAACTCAAACATCAACACCACAAACCATGCCAAATTCAAGCCAATAATAAAACCAAAAACATGCCCCAAAATGTTAGCGCTATACTGAGACGGGTTTATGCCTAAAATTGTAGTGCCAGGTTATGAAGCAGATACTACTGGAAGTAGTAAAGATACTAACGAAAATGAAAATAGACCATTACTACAACAATGATTTGATACTCCTGCTAATTGAGAAAAACTTTCAGAGCAGTTAACCAAAAAACTAGGTGCTGATAAATTTAAAAATGTAACTCTTTCATCTCCAAAAGTTACCTATGAAACCATCCAACAGGTAGTGAAGTTAAAATCCCTAAAGTTACATTCACCGTTACTACTAAGGATGGATACAACCTTATAGCACCAGAAGGTGACACTAAACAAATCTCATTATCAATTAGAGTTTTATACACAAGTGCATCCTCAACACAAAACGTACTTAGATATCAAGGTGTTTCATATTCAGGATCTCCTGGCGGAGCAAGCATAGCTAACCATGCTCAAACCATTAAAGATGTTAAAGTTTACCTAAACTATACAGGACCAGCGATTGTTCTAAATGCTGATATACCAGCAGTAGGAACTACTTGATAATACAACAATAAATGGTACTTCTCCAATTAGAAATGAAGATATTCAAGAAAATTAAAAGCTTTATTAAACAAAACAACTGGCGTTAATGATCCTGCAGAGCTTATGCACGCTATTACAAAATACGTTCAAACTTTTGATCCAAAATACTTAAGCACTAGAACAGATAATGGTTATAGAGCTTGAGTTTCATGAATGTGAACAAATAGATCAGCTCTTAGTCAAAGAGAGCTAAAACAACCTGCAGATATCTTCTTACAACAAATGAAAGATGATACAGAGGCGGTGTATCTAGCAATCGGTGGAACAATCGATGATAAATGATTAAATACTTTCCTAATTAGAATTCCATTAAATAAATTTGTTAAAGCTATTTTATAGTTTGTATTCAACAAACTAAAACACAACCATATTTATAAGAATAAAACCTATTCTAATAACGAACAGCAAAATGCTTAATTTATACTGAGACGGGTTTATGCCTAAAATAGTTGTAAATGATTACAAAATAGTTGTAGATGGTTACGTAGCAAATACTGATGAAGTTAAAAAAGAAGCTGACAAAACTACAAATCAAGAAAAACTACAAAACTGATTTAACGATCCTGCTAATTGAGAAAAACTAGCAGAGCAGCTGACAAAAAAATTAGGTGAAGAAAAATTCAAGAATATGACTTTATCAAATCCTGAAATTTCTTGAGATGAAGTTAAATTTTCTAATAAACTTTATTTAACCCCAAAAGTTACTTTCAATCTAGCAGCAAAAAATGGATATGCTTTAGCTGAAGAACAAGACGCTTCAGCTAAAGAGATAAGTCTTGTGGTTAGAGCTTTATATAACCGTGATGATGAAAGCACAATCCAGCTTCCTACACAAGGAGCTTATCATACTGCAACTCCTAGTGATGCAAACGCAGATAATCCTGCTTCAGCTATTAAAAATGTTAATGTGTATTTAAACTACACCGGGCCAAATATTGTCTTAGATGCAGATCTACCAACAGTAGGTGGAAAAGAAAATACTTCAATTAATGGTACTTCAAATGTTATAGGTGACTTTAACACTAAATTCAAAAAATTATTAGTAAACGTAGTAAGGGGGGGATCACGCTGAATCTTCATTATTCCAAGCAATAATTAACTACGTTAATAAATTCGATCCAAAATATAGAGCTGCATTTGTAACAAATTCAAGAGACGGAGTTACTATAACTAAAGTTCAAAGTGACACACAACTTAGACCTGGAACTTTAGACGATTTAAATAAGAACAACGTATTCTTACAGCAAATCCAAGGAGATACTGAAGCAGTATATTTTGCAGTAACAGCTGTAGCAAGCAATAGATGATTAAATACCTTCCTAATTAGAATTCCTTTAACTAAATTTGTTAAACCTTTAACAGAATTCAGACCTACAACTCCTACAAGCCCTTCTAGCGATACTCAACAACAAGGAACTGCTCAAACTCAAAGTAATCAAGGTTCATAATAATAAAACCAAAAACATGCCCCAAAATGTTACTAATATACTGAGACGGGTTTATGCCTAAAATAGTTATAGATGATTACGTAGCAGATGGTTACGACGTAGCAAATAATGCCGAAAACAATAGAGCACAACACGAAGCTGCAAATAGACCATTACTAGAACAGTGATTTAAAGTTAACCAAGATAAATTAAGCCTTGTAGCAGAGCAGCTAACAAAAAAATTAGGTGAAGAAAAATTCAAGAATATGACTTTATCAAATCCTGAAATTTCTTGAGATGAAGTTAAATTTTCTAATAAAGTTTCTAATAAAGGTTATTTAACCCCAAAAGTAACTTTTAACTTAACTCCTAAAGAAGACTATAAAAAAGCAAGTGATTCTTCTGAAACAGTTACATTAACTATTAGAAATCTATACAAAGAAGCTAATTCAGATACAAATGTATTTGCAACTCAGGGAGCTTCATCTTCAACAACTCCTAATAATGCATCACAGGCAAATGATGCAACCACAATTGAAAAAGTTAATGTTTACTTAAACTACACCGGGTCAAATATTGAATTAGATGCAGATCTACCAAGAGTAGGCGAACAAGAAAATACTTCACTAAATGGAACTTCAAATGTAACAGATGACTTTAATAATAAATTCAATAAATTATTAATAAGATATAAGGCTGAATCTTCATTATTCCAAGCAATAATTAACTATGTTAATAAATTTGACCCTAAATTTAGAGCTCAACTTGTAACAGATATAAACGGAGTTACTGTAACTAAAGTTGAAAAAATAAAAGAGCTAAGACCTGGAACTTTAGACGATTTACTAAAAAATAGGAACAACGTATTCTTACAACAAATGAAAAATGATACAAAAGCAGTGTATTTTGCAGTAACTGCAATAGCAAGCAATGGATGATTAAATACTTTCTTAATTAGAATTCCTTTAACTAAATTTGTTAAACCTTTAAGCGTATTTACAGCACCAGTAGTAACTCCTCCTGCAGAAGAAGCTACTGGAGGAAGTCAAACTCAAGAAGCAAGATTACAACCAGCTGGATATAGTAATTCAGATTCATCTGGATCTACAGAACAAACACCACCAAGTACAACTTAATAATAATAAAACCAAAAACATGCCCCAAAATGTTTTAATTAATTTAAGTTAAAAACTATTTTATTTTTTAAATAAAAAAATGTTTTAAAAAATAAGAACATAAAGCAAACACATTAGGTGGATATGATTTTTGAAATAAAAGAAACGCATTAATATTAACTACATGATTTGCAGCAAAATTTAAATATCTCAATTAAAAATTAATTCAAAAATATAAACCAAATTTAGGTTTAATTATTAACAAAATATACTGAGACGGGTTTATGCCAAAAATTACTCTTGAAAGTTTTACTGCATCGCAAGCAAATGTAGAAGATAATAAATCAAAACTTCAAACATGATTTAATACTAAAGCAAATTGAAGCAATCTAGAAGATCAACTTGTTAAAAAACTAGGAAGTGAGAAATTTAAAAACGTTAAACTAACCAATCCACAAGTAGATTGAAACATAGTAAATAGCAACCAATATAGACCTAAAGTTACCTTTGATGTAGCCCAAAAAGAAGGTTATGAATTGCAAAGCGGAAGTGAATTTTCACAAAGTCTTACAATGGTTATAAGAGTTTTATATACAACTCAATCACCTAATGCAAACGTTTTACAAATGCAAGGAGCTTCATCTTCAGCAGCGCCAGAAAATCCAACAGTTAATGATGCTAACGTAAAAGCAAAAGTTAATGTTTATTTAAACTACACCGACATTTAATTAAGTTTAAAAAATAAATTTAGTTTTATTTTTAACTTAATTTTTTTTGCAGTTTATAAGCGGATCGGTTACTAAAGCTAAAGAAGCTAAAAAAGATGCTGAATACTCAAAAGTAACAGATACTACTCATAAAACTACTTTAGAAGAAAAATACACAGCAGCAACAGCATTACTAGAAGATGGATCAAAACTTAAAAATCTAGATGCTTCAAGTAATTTAGACACAACAAAAGCTACATTAGAATCTGCAAAAACAGCTCTAGATGCAGCAGTTGCAGCAGTTAAACCAGATCTTGACTTCCAAAAAACAAAAACCAGCGCTGCAGCTAAAGTTACAGAACTTGAATCTCTTGTTAATACAGCTTTAAAAGATGAATTACAAAGACAAGTTAATGAATTAACAAAAGAACAAGCTGCTCAAGCTACAACAATGTTAGAAAACCTAACATCATTAAAAGAATCACTAGAATCTCTTCAAACTTTAGTATCAGATGGTCTAAAAATGCAAGTGGATTATCCACAAAAATACTACGATGCTGACAATAAAGAAGCATTCGATGCAGCTTTACTAAAAGCTTCATCAGTGTTTCCTGCATTCCAATGAACAGAGGATTCAATTGTAGTTCCTGCTCCAGAAGGAGATGCGCTTCCAAACCCTAGAGCTTGAACCAAAGCTAGAGATAAATCAGAATTCAAACTACAAAACTTTGTAATGGCTCCAACTCAAGCAGCTGCACCAACACCAACAGAACCTGTACCAGCTGCAGCCGCTTCAGCTGCAGTTAGAGTTGCAATGTCAGAAGAAGCAGAAACTCAACCAGCAGCACCAACACCAGCAGCTGATTTAGCATCAACTGCTTCTTATCTAAAATCATTAAATGACACTTTAAAAGCTGCTACTGATGCACTTAACGGTGATAACCCAACAGAAAAAACAGCATACTACAAACCAGTTGACGGTCGTACACTATACTGAGACGGGTTTATGCCTAAAATTGTGCTAGATAATTTTGATTCAAGTTGAGCACAAAATTCAGAAAACGAAAGAAAAATTAGAGATTGATTTAGAGAAGCATCAAACTGAGCAGGACTATCAGATCAACTAACTAAAAAGCTTGGAGCAGAAAGATTTAAAAACGTTGTTCTTTCAAATCCACAAATTATTTTTGAAGACGTAAGGCTTTTAACTAGTGGAAGCGTTAAGTTTCCTAAGGTAACCTTTACAGTAGCTGCTAAAGATGGTTACCAATTAGCAAGTGGAGAAGGAACAACAACTACCTTAGAGTTAAAAATAAGAGTTTTATATAGCTCAAGTGATCCAAACGCTCTTTTACTTCCATATCAAGGAGCTTCACCTTCAGCAGCGCCAAGTAATTCATCAGTTGATGATGCTAACGTAAAAGCAAATGTTAATGTGTATTTAAACTACACCGGACCAGCAATTATGTTAAACGCTGATCTACCAACAGTAGGCGGACAAGAAAATACTTCAATTAACGGAACCTCAAATGTAAATGGTGACTTTAACACTAAATCCAAAGAATTATTAGTAAGAGATAACGCTCAAACTTCATTATTCCAAGCGGTAATGAATTATGTAAATAAATTTGATGTTAAATATCCAGCTAATCCAATAAGTGAGCAAAAAAATGGAGTTACTTGAGCTAAATTAGATAATAACGCGTTAAGAGTTGCAAACCTTGATGATGCTGAACCAGTTTACTTACAACAAGTTAACCAAGACACAAACGCTGTATACTTTGCAGTTAACGGTGTAGGTAACAACAAATGATTAAATACTTTCCTAATTAGAATTCCATTAACTAAATTTGTTAAACCTTTAACAGAATTCAGACCTACAACTCCTACAAGGCCTTCTAGCGATACTCAACAACAAGGAACTGCTCAAACTCAAAGTAATCAAGGTTCATAATAATAAAACCAAAAACATGCCCTAAAATGTTTAAGTTTTTAAGATTATTGTTCAAAGGATTTAAAAATATATATAAATAGATGCAAAAATATAATTTATGTGCAAAAATGGTTTATATTTTTGAAATTTTTTAAATTTAATATTTAGCTAAAAAAACTTAAAAACTAACCAGCTCAAGCAGCTCCTGCAACTCAAAGTGATTCAGCTGCAACTGCAGCCGCTTCAGCTACAGTTAGACTTGCAACAGGAACAGAAGAAGCAGCAGAAGATTCAGAATCATCAGAAGCTCAAACAGCTCCAATGGCTGATTTAGCATCAACAGCATCTTATCTAAAATCATTAAGTGACAGCTTAAAAGATGAAACCGATAAGTTAAATGGTGATACTACAGCTAATAAAACAGCTTACTATAAAGCTGATACTACTCGTACACTATACTGAGACGGGTTTATGCCTAAAATAGTAGTGCAAGATTACCAAGCAGATGGTTACGACGTAGCAGATGGTAACGGAAACAATAGAGCAGAACACGAAGCTGCAAATCAAAAAAAACTAGAAGCTTGATTTAAAGCAAATCAAGACAAATTTACTTTAGTAGCTGACCAATTAACAAGAAAATTAGGTGAAGAAAAATTCAAGAATATGACTTTATCAAATCCTACAATTTCTTGAGATGAAGTTAGATTTTCTAATAGAGGTTCTAATAAAGGTTATTTAACCCCAAAAGCTACTTTCAATCTAGCAGCAAAAGATGGATATACTCTAGCAGAAGAATCAGCAGCTACTGTAACTCTTACAATAAGAGTTTTATATAAAGATTCAAATCTAACTAGAAATGTGCTTTCAACACAAGGAGCTTATTATACTGCAACTCCTAGTGATAATGCAACCACAATTGAAAAAGTTAATGTTTACTTAAACTACACCGGGCCTTCTATAGTTTTAGATGAAGCCCTTCCTACAGTAGGAGCTAGACCTAATACTTCAATTAACGGAACTTCAAATGTAGATGGTGACTTTAACACTAAATTCAAAAACTTATTAGTAAACGTAGTAGGGGGGAGTTTCACTCAAACTTCATTATTACAAGCAATAATTAACTACGTTAACAAATTCGACCCTAAATTTAGAGCTCAATTTGTAACAGAAAAAAACGGAGTTGCTTTAACTAGCGTTCAAAGCGGCACACAACTTAAAATAAGAAGTTTAAACGATTTCCTATACAATAACAAAGGATTCTTACAACAAGTTAATGGAGACTCAAGCGCAGTATACTTTGCAGTTAACGGTGTAACCAGCCAAGGTTGATTAAATACCTTCTTAATTAGAATTCCATTAACAAAATTTGTTAAACCTTTAAGCGTATTTACAGCACCAGTAGTAACTCCTCCTGCAGAAGAAGCTACTGGAGGAAGTCAAACTCAAGAAGCAAGATTACAACCAGCTGGATATAGTAATTCAGATTCATCTGGATCTACAGAACAAACACCACCAAGTACAACTTAATAATAATAAAACCAAAAACATGCCCCAAAATGTTATCCCTATACTGAGACGGGTTTATGCCAAAAATTACTCTTGAAAGTTTTACTGCATCGCAAACAAATGTAGAAGATAATAAATCAAAACTTCAAAAATGATTTAATACTAAAGCAAATTGAAGCAATCTAGAAGATCAACTTGTTAAAAAACTAGGAAGTAAGAAATTTAAAAACGTTAAACTAACCAATCCACAAGTAGATTGAGACATAGTAAATAGCAACCAATATAGACCTAAAGTTACCTTTGATGTAACCCAAAAAGAAGGTTATGAATTGCAAAGCGGAAGTGAATTTTCACAAAGTCTTACAATGGTTATAAGAGTTTTATATACAACTCAATCACCTAATGCAAACGTTTTACAAATGCAAGGAGCTTCATCTTTAGCAGTGCCTAATGACACTACAACAGTTAGCGATGCAAATGTTTTAAGAACTGTTAATGTATATCTTAACTATACTGGGCCAAATATTGTCTTAGATGCAGATCTGCCAACAGTAGGCGGACAAGAAAATACTTCAATTAATGGAACATCAAATGTTACAGGTGCATTTAACAATGCATTTAGAGGAAATCCAACTAGTGGACTGCTATTTACCAATAGATATCCAAATCCTTTATTGAAGTCTGTAATTAACTATGTTAATAAATTTGACCCTAAATTTAAAGCTGAATTTGTAACAAATTCAAAAAACGGAGTTACTATAACTAAAGTTGAAAAAAATAAAAAACAAAAAAGAGAAGAACTTAGACCAGGAACTTTAGACGATTTACTAAGCAATAAGGACATCGTATTCTTGCAACAAATAAAAGGTGATACTGAAGCAGTGTATTTTGCAGTTTCTGCAATTACAAACGATAGATGACTTAACACCGTACTTGTAAGAATTCCATTAACTAAATTTGTAAGACCTATAAGCGTATTAGAAGCACCACAGCAAGAAGAAACTCAAGAAGATGGCGAAGAAATGCAACAAGGTAACCAAGACGGAACTCAAGCAGGTCAAACTGATGAAACAGCAGGATCAGGAACACCTCAAGCATCATCACCACAAACCATGCCAAATTCAAGCCAATAATAAAACCAAAAACATGCCCCAAAATGTTAGCGCTATACTGAGACGGGTTTATGCCTAAAATAGTTGTAAATGATTACAAAATAGTTGTAGATGGTTACGTAACAAATACTGATGAAGTTAAAAAAGAAGCTGACAAAACTACAAATCAAGAAAAACTACAAAACTGATTTAACGATCCTGCTAATTGAAAAAAACTAGCAGAGCAGCTGACAAAAAAGTTAGGTGAAGAAAAATTCAAGAATATGGTTTTATCAACTCCTACTATTACTTGAGATGAAGTTGAATTTTCTGGTACACATTATTTAACCCCAAAAGCTACTTTCAATCTAGCAACTAAGGAAGGATATGCTTTAGCACAAGATTCAGCAAATACTGTAACTCTTACAATAAGAGTTTTATGCAAAGATTCAAATCCTGAAGTAAATGTGTTTCAAACTCAAGGGTCATCACCTTCAGCAGCGCCAAGTAATTCATCAGTTAATGATGCTAACGTAAAAGCAAAAGTTAATGTTTATTTAAACTACACCGACATTTAATTAAGTTTAAAAAATAAATTTAGTTTTATTTTTAAGTTAATTTTTTTGTGGTTTACAAGCGGATCGGTTACTGCTGCTAAAGCAGTTAAAGAAGATGCTGAATACTCAAAAGTAACAGATACTACTCATAAAACTACTTTAGAAGAAAAATACACAGCAGCAGCTGCTTTTTTAACAGAAGATTCAAAACTTAAAAATCTAAATGCTGATGGAACTTTAGCAACTACTCAAAGTGATCTAGAATCTGCAAAAACAGCTCTAGATGCAGCAGTTAGCGCACTTATGCCAGAGCTTACTTTTGTTAAAACTAAAGCTAGCGCTGTTAAAACAGCTTCAGAATTAGAACCTCTTGTTAATACAGCTTTAAAAGCTGAACTAGAAAGACAAGTTAATGAATTAACAAAAGAACAAGCTGCTCAAGCTACAACAATGTTAGAAAACCTAACATCATTAAAAGATTCTCTAACATCACTTCAAGATCTAGTTTCTAAAGGTCTTGTAATGCAAGTGGACTACCCACAAAAATACTATGACGCAGATAACAAAGCAGATTTCGATGCAGCTTTACTAAAAGCTTCATCAGTGTTTCCTGCATTCAAATGAACTACAGATTCAATTGTAGTTCCTACTCCAGAAGGAGGCGCTTTACCAAACCCTAGAGCTTGAACCAAAGCTAGAGACAAATCAGAATTTGTATTACAAAACTTCGTAATGGCTCCAGCTCAAGCAGCTCCTGCAACTCAAAGTGATTCAACTGCAGCTGCAGCCGCTTCAGCTACAGTTAGAGTTGCAACAGAAGAAACAAGTACAAACTCAGGAGAATCATCACCTTCACTAACTCCTGAAGCATCAACTCCAACAGCTGATTTAGCATCAACAGTTTCTTACTTAAAATCATTAAACGATACTTTAAAAGCAGCTACTGATGCACTTAACGGTGATAACCCTACAACCAAAACTGCTTACTATAAAGCTGACGTTGATCGTACACTATACTGAGACGGGTTTATGCCAAGAATTGTAGTGCCAGGTTATGAAGCAGATACTACTGGAAGTAGTAAAGATACTAACGAAAATGAAAATAGACCATTACTACAACAATGATTTGATACTCCTGCTAATTGAGAAAAACTTTCAGAACAGTTAACCAAAAAACTAGGTGCTGATAAATTTAAAAATGTAATTCTTTCATCTCCAAAAGTTACCTATGAAACCATCTCAACAGGTAGTGATGTTAAAATCCCTAAAGTTACATTCACCGTTACTGCTAAGAATGGATACAACCTTATAGCACCAGAAGGTGACGCTAAACAAATCTCATTATCAATTAGAGTTTTATACACAAGTGCATCCTCAACAGAAAACGCACTTAGATATCAAGGTGTTTCATTTTCAGCAGCGCCAAGTGGTGCAAATACAGCTGACCATGCTAAAACCATTAAAGATGTTAATGTTTACCTAAACTATACAGGACCTGCTATTGTTTTAGATCAAGCAGTTCCTGCAGTAGGTACTGCAGCTAATACTTTAATTAATGGTACTTCAAATGTTACAGGTGCATTTAACACCGCATTTAGAGGACTGCTATTTACTAAAAGACTAGTAAATCCTTTAATGCAGTCTGTAATTAACTACGTTAACAAATTTGACCCTAAATTTCCAGCTGCATTTGTAACAAATGCAACAAACGGAGTTGCTTTAACTAAAGTTCAAAAAGATAGACAAAAAAAAGATAGAGAACTTAGACCAGGAAATTTAGAAGATTTACTATACAATAACAACGTGTTTTTACAACAAATGAAAAATGATACTGAAGCAGTGTATTTTGCAGTAACTGCAATAGCAAGCAATAATTGATTAAACACCGTACTTGTAAGAATTCCTTTAACTAAATTTGTAAGACCTATAAGCGTACTTGAAGAACAAAGCGCTCAAGATCAAACTCCAGAAGCTTCACAACAAAGTTAATAATAATAAAACCAAAAACATGCCCCAAAATGTTTAAGTTTTTAAGATTATTGTTCAAAGGTTTTAAAAATATATTCAAATAGATAGAAAAAATATAATTTATGTGCAAAAATGGTTTATATTTTTGAAATTTTTCAAATTTAATATTTAGCTAAAAAAACTTAAAAATTAACCAGCTCAAGCAGCTACTGAAGAATCAAGTGATTCAGGTGCACCTGAATCAACTTCAGCTACAGTTAGAGTTGCAAATGCTGAAGCTGCTTCACCAGAAACTCAACTAGCAGCTCCATCAGCTGATTTAGCATCAACAGCATCTTATCTAAAATCATTAAACGATACTTTAAAAGCAGCTACTGATGCACTTAACGGTGATAACCCAACAGAAAAAACAGCATACTACAAACCAGTTAACGGTCGTACACTATACTGAGACGGGTTTATGCCTAAAATAGTTGTAGATGATTACGTAGCAAATACTACTGAAGATAATAAAGAAGAAATCAAAGAAGCAAATAAAACAAAACTACAAAACTGATTTAAGGCTCCTGCTAATTGAGAAAAACTTTCAGAACAGTTAACCAAAAAACTAGGTGCTGATAAATTTAAAAATGTAACTCTAACAAATCCTCAAGTTAGCTATGAAGAAATAACTGTTAATTCAAATACTTGAAAAAATCCGAAAGTTACCTTCACAGTAGAGGCAAAACCTGGTTATGAATTAACACAGCCTACAACAGATCCTAAACAAATCTCTCTAACTATTAGAGTTCTTTATTCATCTCAGGAATCTAACCAAAACCTACTTACTATTCAAGGAGCTTCTCCTACTGCAGCGCCAAGTAATTCATCAGTTGATGAAGCTAACGTAAAAGCAAAAGTTAATGTTTATTTAAACTACACCGACATTTAATTAAGTTTAAAAAATAAATTTAGTTTTATTTTTAACTTAATTTTTTTGCAGTTTACAAGCGGATTGGTTACTGCTGCTAAAACACTTCAAGCTGAAGAACAATACACAAATGTAAGCCAAGATCTTAGAACTGATTTATATGCAAAATTAACAGCAGCAACTGATTTTCTAACAGAAGATTCAAAACTTGCAAATCTAGATGCTTCAAGTAATTTAGACACAACAAAAGCTACATTAGAATCTGCAAAAACAGCTCTAGATGCAGCAGTTGCAGCAGTTAAACCAGATCTTGACTTCCAAAAAACAAAAACCAGCGCTGCAGCTAAAGTTACAGAACTTGAATCTCTTGTTAATACAGCTTTAAAAGCTGAACTACAAAGACAAGTTAATGAATTAACAAAAGAACAAGCTGCTCAAGCTACAACAATGTTAGAAAACCTAACATCATTAAAAGATTCTCTAACATCACTTCAAGATCTAGTTTCTAAAGGTCTTGTAATGCAAGTGGACTACCCAAGAAACTACTATGATGCAGATAACAAAGCAGATTTCGATGCAGCGCTACTTAAAGCTTCATCAGTGTTTCCTGCATTCCAATGAACAGCTCAATCAATTATGGTTCCTACTCCAGAAGGAGATGCGCTTCCAAACCCTAGAGCTTGAACCAAAGCTAGAGATAAATCAGAATTCAAACTACAAAACTTTGTAATGGCTCCAACTCAAGCAGCTACTCCAACAACAACGCAAACTTCACCTAGCGCGGCAACATCAGCTACAGTTAGAGTTGCAAATGGTGAAGCAGCTTCAGCAGCTGGCGCAGCATCAAGAGAAGCACAAACAACTCCTGCACCAGCTCCAATGGCTGATTTAGCATCAACAGCATCTTATCTAAAATCATTAAATGACACTTTAAAAGCAGCTACTGATGCACTTAACGGTGATAACCCAACAGAAAAAACAGCATACTACAAACCAGTTGACGGTCGTACACTATACTGAGACGGGTTTATGCCTAAAATAGTAGTGCAAGATTACCAAGCAGATGGTTACGTAGCAGATACTAATGAAGGTAGTAAAGAAGCTGACAAAACTACAAATCAACAAAAACTACAAGAATGATTTAACACCTCAAGCAATTGAGAAAAACTTTCAGAACAGTTAACCAAAAAACTAGGTGCTGATAAATTTAAAAATGTTACTCTAACAAATCCTGTTATTAGCTACGATGATGTTTCAACAGGTAGAGATGTAAGAATTCCTAAAGTAACATTTACTGTTGCTGCTAAGGATGGATATAACCTTACCAAACCAACAGGTGAAACAAAACAAATTACTTTATCAATTAGAGTGTTATATACAAGTGAAAATCAGACAGAAAACGCACTTAGATATCAAGGTGTTTCATTTTCAGCAGCGCCAAGTGGTTCATCAGTTGATGATACTAACGTAAAAGCAAAAGTTAATGTTTATTTAAACTACACCGGGCCAAATATTGAGTTAGATGCAGAGCTGCCACAAGTAGGAAATCAGAATAATACTTCAATTAACGGAACCTCAAATGTAACAGGTGACTTTAACACTAAATTCAAAAAATTATTAGTAAACGTAGTAGGGGGGAGTTTCACTAAAACTTCATTATTACAAGCAATAATTAACTACGTTAATAAATTCGATCCAAAATATAGAGCTGCATTTGTAACAGAAAAAAACGGAGTTGCTTTAACTAGCGTTCAAAGCGGCACACAACTTAGAATAGGAAGTTTAAACGATTTCCTATACAATAACAAAGGATTCTTACAACAAGTTAATGGAGACTCAAGCGCAGTATATTTTGCAGTTAACGGTGTAACCAGCGAAGGTTGATTAAATACTTTCTTAATTAGAATTCCATTAACTAAATTTGTAAGACCTATTACACCATTTACAGCATCAGCAGTAATGATTCCTACTACTGAGGACTCTCAAGAAGAATCTGGAGAAAATTCTAGCCAAGCTGATAACACAGAGCAAAACGCAGAAAATCAAGAAGATGGACAATCAGGCGGAGAAGCTACTGAAACACAAGAAGCTCAAGGAGATTCAGCTTCACAATCATCACCACAAACTTAATAATAATAAAACAAAAAACATGCCCCAAAATGTTGCTGCTATACTGAGACGGGTTTATACCGAAAATAGTGCTAGATAATTTTGATAAAACCTGAGGACAAAATACAGCCAACCAAGATAAAATTAGAGTTTGATTTAGAGACGCAGCAAACTGAGCAGGACTATCAGATCAACTAACTAAAAAGCTTGGAGCAGAAACATTTAAAAACGTAAAGCTTACTTTCAAAGAAGCTAGCTTTAGTGGTGAGAATAATATTAAAACTCCAACTGTAACATTTACAGTTGCAGCAAAAGAAGGCTACACTTTAACTACAGGCGATAATGCTTCTGCTACAGAGATAAGTCTTGTAGTTAGAGTCTTATATAACCGTGGAAGTGAAAACGTAATTCAACTTCCTAGACAAGGAGCTTCATCTTCAGCTACTCCTAATAACGCAAAAAATGCCAATGACAAAACAACTAAAAGAACAGTTAATGTTTACTTAAACTACACCGACATTTAATTAAGTTTAAAAAACAAACTTGCTTTTATTTTTAAGTTAATTTTTTTGTGGTTTATAAGCGGATCGGTTACTGCTGTTAAAACACTTCAAGCTGAAGAACAATACACAAATGTAAGCCAAGATCTTAGAACTGATTTAGAAGAAAAATACACAGCAGCAGCTGCTTTTCTAACAGAAGATTCAAAACTTAAAAATCTAAATGCTGATGGAACTTTAGCAACTACTCAAAGTGATCTAGAATCTGCAAAAACAGCTCTAGATGCAGCAGTTAGCGCACTTATGCCAGAGCTTACTTTTGTTAAAACAAAAACTAGCGCTGCAGCTAAAGTTACAGAACTTGAATCTCTTGTAAACCCAGCTTTAAAAGCTGAACTACAAAGACAAGTTAATGAATTAACAAAAGAACAAGCTGATCAAGCTACAACAATGTTAGAAAACCTAACATCATTAAAAGAATCATTAGAATCTCTTCAAGATTTAGTTTCTAAAGGTCTTGCAATGCAAGTGGACTACCCAAGAAACTACTATGACGCAGATAACAAAAGTGCATTTGACGATGCATTATTAAAAGCTTCATCAGTGTTTCCAGCATTCAAATGAACTACAGATTCAATTGTAGTTCCTGCTCCAGAAGGAGACGCGCTTCCAAACCCTAGAGCTTGAACCAAAGCTAGAGAAAAATCAGAATTCAAACTACAAAACTTCGTAATAGCTCCAGCTCAAGCAGCTCCTGCAACTCAAAGTGATTCAACTGCATCTGAATCAGGATCAGCTACAGTTAAACTTGCAACAGAAGAAACAAGTACAAACTCAGGAGAATCATCACCTTCACTAACTCCTGAAGCATCAACTCCAACAGCTGATTTAGCATCAACAGTTTCTTATCTAAAAACCTTAGATACAGATCTTAAAGCGCAAACTGCAGCACTAAATGGTGATACTACAACTAATAAGACAGCTTACTATAAAGCTGATACTACTCGTACACTATACTAAGACGGGTTTATGCCGAAAATTGTAGTTAGCTTATTAACAACTAAACCTGCTAATCAAGAATATGATGCAAATCCAAGAACGACAGCCGTTACATTTTGAAAACAAAGAAACGGTGAAATACTAGATGTTTGATTTGCAGCAAATCAAGACAAATTTACTTTAGTAGCTGACCAATTAACAAGAAAATTAGGAAAAGATAAATTCAAGAATATGGTTTTATCTAATCCTAGAATTACTTGAGATGAACTAACAATACCCGAAGGAACTATTCTAACTTCAAAAGTAACTTTTAACTTAACTCCTAAAGAAGGCTATGAAAAAGCAACAGGTTCTTTAGAAACAGTTACACTAACTATTAGAAATCTATATAAAGCAGCAGCTCCGAATACAAACTTATTTGCAACTCAGGGAGCTTCATCTTCAGCAGCGCCAAAAAATACAAAGACACCAAATGATGATGCGGTTATAAAAAATGTTAATGTGTATTTAAACTACACCGGGCCAAATATTGAGTTAGATCAAGCAGTTCCTGCAGTAGGTACTGCAGCTAATACTTCAATTAATGGAACATCAAACGTTACAGATAAAGACTTTAACACTAAATTCAAAAAATTATTAGTAAGCGTATTTAGCAACGGTAACGCTCAAAGTTCATTATTCCAAGCAATAATTAACTACGTTAACAAATTTGACCCTAAATTTAGAGCTGCATTTGTAACAAATGGAACAAACGGAGTTACTATAACTAAAGTTGAAAGCGACACACAACTTAGAATAGGAACTTTAGACGATTTAGTAAAAAATAGGAACAACGTATTCTTACAGCAAATCCAAGGAGACACTAAAGCAGTGTATTTACCAGTTACTGCAATAGCAAGCAATAATTGATTAAACACCGTACTTGTAAGAATTCCATTAACTAAATTTGTAAGACCTTTAACAGAATTCCAAGCTCAAAGCGAAGCGGCTCCTACTGAAGAGACTTCAGGAGAACAAGATTCAGCTCCAACTGGAACAGGTTCATAATTCTAAAATTAAATAATAATAAAACAAAAAACATGCTCCAAAATGTTTTCTTAATACTAAGACGGGTTTATGCCTAAAATAGTTGTAGATGGTTACGTAGCAGATGGTGCAGGGGCTAATAAAGCACAACACGAAACTGAAAATACAAGATTATTGCAACAATGATTTGATACTCCTGCTAATTGAGAAAAACTTTCAGAACAGTTAACCAAAAAACTAGGTGCTAATAAATTTAAAAATGTAACTCTAACAAATCCTCAAGTTAGCTATGAAGAAATAACTGTTAATTCAAATACTTGAAAAAAACCAAAAGTTACCTTTAACATTCAAGCAAAACCGGGTTACCAGTTAACAGAGCCTGCAACAAATCCTAAACAAATCTCTCTAACTATTAGAGTTCTTTATGAAAATCAGGCTTCTACTCAAAACCTACTTACTATTCAAGGAGCTTCATCTTCAGCAGCGCCAAGTAATTCATCAGTTGATGATGCTAACGTAAAAGCAAAAGTTAATGTTTATTTAAACTACACCGGGTGTTAATTAAATTTAAAAAACAAACTTGCTTTTATTTTTAACTTAATTTTTTTGTGGTTTATAAGCGGATCGGTTACTGCTGCTAAAGCAGTTAAAGAAGATACACAATACAATAGTGTTGACGCAACTCTTAAAACTACTTTAGAAGAAAAATACACAGCAGCAACAGCATTGCTAGAAGATGGAACAAAACTTGCAAATCTAAATGCTGATGGAACTTTAGCAACTACTCAAGCTTCATTAGAATCTACAAAAACAGCTCTAGATGCATCAGTAGCAGCAGTTAAACCAGATCTTGACTTCCAAAAAACAAAAACTAGCGCTACAGCTAAAGTTACAGAACTTGAATCTCTTGTAAACCCAGCTTTAAAAGATGAATTACAAAGACAAGTTGATGCTTTAACTAAAGATCATGCAACTGAAGCTACAACAATGTTAGCTAACCTAACATCGTTAAAAGAATCACTAGAATCTCTTCAAACTTTAGTATCAGATGGTCTAAAAATGCAAGTGGACTACCCAAGAAACTACTATGACGCAGATAACAAAAGCGCATTTGACGATGCATTATTAAAAGCTTCATCAGTGTTTCCTGCATTCCAATGAACTACAGATTCAATTGTAGTTCCTGCTCCAGAAGGAGACGCGCTTCCAAACCCTAGAGCTTGAACCAAAGCTAGAGACAAATCAGAATTCAAACTACAAAACTTTGTAATGGCTCCAGCTCAAGCAGCTGCTACAACAGCTCCAACAGAAAGTGGAAGCGGAGATGGAAGTGGAGGAGGAACATCAGCCGCAGCATCAGCTACAGTTAGAGTTGCAATGTCAGAAGAAGCTGCAGCAGAAGCAGAAACTCAAACACCAGCACCAACACCAGCAGCTGATTTAGCATCAACAGCATCTTATCTAAAATCATTAAGTGACAGCTTAAAAGATGAAACCGATAAGTTAAATGGTGATACTACAGCTAATAAGACAGCTTACTATAAAGCAGATGCCGGTCGTACACTATACTGAGACGGGTTTATGCCTAAAATAGTAGTGCAAGATTACCAAGCAGATGGTTACGTAGCAGATGATCAAGGAAACAATAGAGCAGAACACGAAGCTGCAAATCAAAAAAAACTAGAAGCTTGATTTAAAGCAAATCAAGACAAATTTACTTTAGTAGCTGACCAATTAACAAGAAAATTAGGTGAAGAAAAATTCAAGAATATGACTTTATCAAATCCTACAATTTCTTGAGATGAAGTTAGATTTTCTAATAGAGGTTCTAATAAAGGTTATTTAACCCCAAAAGTTACTTTCAATCTAGCAGCAAAAGATGGATATACTCTAGCAGAAGAATCAGCAAATACTGTAACTCTTACAATAAAAGTTTTATATAAAGATTCAAATTTAACTAGAAATGTGCTTTCAACACAAGGAGCTTATTATACTGCAACTCCTAGTGATAATGCAACCACAATTGAAAAAGTTAACGTTTACTTAAACTACACCGGGCCTTCTATTGTTTTAGATGAAGCCCATCCTACAGTAGGCGAAAAAGAAAATACTTCAATTAATGGTACTTCAAATGTTAAAGGAACCTTTAACGATAAATTCAAAAAATTATTAGTAAACGTAGTAGGGGGGAGTTTCACTCAAACTTCATTATTACAAGCAATAATTAACTACGTTAACAAATTTGACCCCAAATTTAGAGCTGCATTTGTAACAGAAAAAAACGGAGTTGCTTTAACTAGCGTTCAAAGCGGCACACAACTTAGAATAGGAAGTTTAAACGATTTCCTATACAATAACAAAGGATTCTTACAACAAGTTAATGGAGACTCAAGCGCAGTATACTTTGCAGTTAACGGTGTAACCAGCCAAGGTTGATTAAATACCTTCTTAATTAGAATTCCATTAACAAAATTTGTTAAACCTTTAAGCGTATTTACAGCACCAGTAGTAACTCCTCCTGCAGAAGAAGCTACTGGAGGAAGTCAAACTCAAGAAGCAAGATTACAACCAGCTGGATATAGTAATTCAGATTCATCTGGATCTACAGAACAAACACCACCAAGTACAACTTAATAATAATAAAACCAAAAACATGCCCCAAAATGTTTTAATTAATTTAAGTTAAAAACTATTTTATTTTTTAAATAAAAAAATGTTTTAAAAAATAAGAACATAAAGCAAACACATTAGGTGGATATGATTTTTGAAATAAAAGAAACGCATTAATATTAACTACATGATTTGCAGCAAAATTTAAATATCTCAATTAAAAATTAATTCAAAAATATAAACCAAATTTAGGTTTAATTATTAACAAAATATACTGAGACGGGTTTATGCCAAAAATTACTCTTGAAAGTTTTACTGCATCGCAAGCAAATGTAGAAGATAATAAATCAAAACTTCAAACATGATTTAATACTAAAGCAAATTGAAGCAATCTAGAAGATCAACTTGTTAAAAAACTAGGAAGTGAGAAATTTAAAAACGTTAAACTAACCAATCCACAAGTAGATTGAAACATAGTAAATAGCAACCAATATAGACCTAAAGTTACCTTTGATGTAGCCCAAAAAGAAGGTTATGAATTGCAAAGCGGAAGTGAATTTTCACAAAGTCTTACAATGGTTATAAGAGTTTTATATACAACTCAATCACCTAATGCAAACGTTTTACAAATGCAAGGAGCTTCATCTTCAGCAGCGCCAGAAAATCCAACAGTTAATGATGCTAACGTAAAAGCAAAAGTTAATGTTTATTTAAACTACACCGACATTTAATTAAGTTTAAAAAATAAATTTAGTTTTATTTTTAACTTAATTTTTTTTGCAGTTTATAAGCGGATCGGTTACTAAAGCTAAAGAAGCTAAAAAAGATGCTGAATACTCAAAAGTAACAGATACTACTCATAAAACTACTTTAGAAGAAAAATACACAGCAGCAACAGCATTACTAGAAGATGGATCAAAACTTAAAAATCTAGATGCTTCAAGTAATTTAGACACAACAAAAGCTACATTAGAATCTGCAAAAACAGCTCTAGATGCAGCAGTTGCAGCAGTTAAACCAGATCTTGACTTCCAAAAAACAAAAACCAGCGCTGCAGCTAAAGTTACAGAACTTGAATCTCTTGTTAATACAGCTTTAAAAGATGAATTACAAAGACAAGTTAATGAATTAACAAAAGAACAAGCTGCTCAAGCTACAACAATGTTAGAAAACCTAACATCATTAAAAGAATCACTAGAATCTCTTCAAACTTTAGTATCAGATGGTCTAAAAATGCAAGTGGATTATCCACAAAAATACTACGATGCTGACAATAAAGAAGCATTCGATGCAGCTTTACTAAAAGCTTCATCAGTGTTTCCTGCATTCCAATGAACAGAGGGTTCAATTGTAGTTCCTGCTCCAGAAGGAGATGCGCTTCCAAACCCTAGAGCTTGAACCAAAGCTAGAGATAAATCAGAATTCAAACTACAAAACTTTGTAATGGCTCCAACTCAAGCAGCTGCACCAACACCAACAGAACCTGTACCAGCTGCAGCCGCTTCAGCTGCAGTTAGAGTTGCAATGTCAGAAGAAGCAGAAACTCAACCAGCAGCACCAACACCAGCAGCTGATTTAGCATCAACTGCTTCTTATCTAAAATCATTAAATGACACTTTAAAAGCAGCTACTGATGCACTTAACGGTGATAACCCAACAGAAAAAACAGCATACTACAAACCAGTTGACGGTCGTACACTATACTGAGACGGGTTTATGCCTAAAATTGTGCTAGATAATTTTGATTCAAGTTGAGCACAAAATTCAGAAAACGAAAGAAAAATTAGAGATTGATTTAGAGAAGCATCAAACTGAGCAGGACTATCAGATCAACTAACTAAAAAGCTTGGAGCAGAAAGATTTAAAAACGTTGTTCTTTCAAATCCACAAATTATTTTTGAAGACGTAAGGCTTTTAACTAGTGGAAGCGTTAAGTTTCCTAAGGTAACCTTTACAGTAGCTGCTAAAGATGGTTACCAATTAGCAAGTGGAGAAGGAACAACAACTACCTTAGAGTTAAAAATAAGAGTTTTATATAGCTCAAGTGATCCAAACGCTCTTTTACTTCCATATCAAGGAGCTTCACCTTCAGCAGCGCCAAGTAATTCATCAGTTGATGATGCTAACGTAAAAGCAAAAGTTAATGTGTATTTAAACTACACCGGACCAGCAATTATGTTAAACGCTGATCTACCAACAGTAGGCGGACAAGAAAATACTTCAATTAACGGAACCTCAAATGTAAATGGTGACTTTAACACTAAATCCAAAGAATTATTAGTAAGAGATAACGCTCAAACTTCATTATTCCAAGCGGTAATGAATTATGTAAATAAATTTGATGTTAAATATCCAGCTAATCCAATAAGTGAGCAAAAAAATGGAGTTACTTGAGCTAAATTAGATAATAACGCGTTAAGAGTTGCAAACCTTGATGATGCTGAACCAGTTTACTTACAACAAGTTAACCAAGACACAAACGCTGTATACTTTGCAGTTAACGGTGTAGGTAACAACAAATGATTAAATACTTTCCTAATTAGAATTCCATTAACTAAATTTGTTAAACCTTTAACAGAATTCAGACCTACAACTCCTACAAGGCCTTCTAGCGATACTCAACAACAAGGAACTGCTCAAACTCAAAGTAATCAAGGTTCATAATAATAAAACCAAAAACATGCCCTAAAATGTTTAAGTTTTTAAGATTATTGTTCAAAGGATTTAAAAATATATATAAATAGATGCAAAAATATAATTTATGTGCAAAAATGGTTTATATTTTTGAAATTTTTTAAATTTAATATTTAGCTAAAAAAACTTAAAAACTAACCAGCTCAAGCAGCTCCTGCAACTCAAAGTGATTCAGCTGCAACTGCAGCCACTTCAACTACAGTTAGACTTGCAACAGGAACAGAAGAAGCAGCAGAAGATTCAGAATCATCAGAAGCTCAAACAGCTCCAATGGCTGATTTAGCATCAACAGCATCTTATCTAAAATCATTAAGTGACAGCTTAAAAGATGAAACCGATAAGTTAAATGGTGATACTACAGCTAATAAAACAGCTTACTATAAAGCTGATACTACTCGTACACTATACTGAGACGGGTTTATGCCGAAAATAGTAGTGCAAGGTTATGAAGCAGATGGTGAAGGAAATGGTAAAGCAACTCACGAAGAAGCAAATAAAACAAAACTATAAAACTGATTTAACACCTCAAGTAATTGAGAAAAACTTTCAGAACAGTTAACCAAAAAACTAGGTGCTGATAAATTTAAAAATGTAACTCTAACAAATCCTGTTATTAGCTACGATGATGTTTCAACAGGTAGAGATGTAAAAATTCCTAAAGTAACATTTACTGTTGCTGCTAAGGATGGATATAATCTTACCGAACCAACAGGTGAAACAAAACAAATCTCATTATCAATTAGAGTTTTATACACAAGTCAAAATCAAACAGAAAACGCACTTAGATATCAAGGTGTTTCATTTTCGGCAGCGCCAAATGGTGCAAATAGTGCGAATCATGCTCAAACTATTAAAGATGTTAATGTTTACTTAAACTACACCGGGCCTTCTATAGTTTTAGATCAAGCAGTTCCTGCAGTTGGTACTGCAAATAACACTTCACTAAATGGAACTTCAAATGTTGAAGGAACCTTTAACACTAAATTCAAAAACTTATTAGTAAACGTAGTAGGGGGGAGTTTCACTCAAACTTCATTATTACAAGCAATAATTAACTACGTTAACAAATTCGACCCTAAATTTAGAGCTGCATTTGTATTAAATACAAACGGAGTTGCTTTAACTAGCGTTCAAAGCGGCACACAACTTAAAATAAGAAGTTTAAACGATTTCCTATACAATAACAAAGGATTCTTGCAACAAGTTCATGGTGATTCTACCGCAGTATATTTTGCAGTTAACGGTGTAACCAGCAAAGGTTGGTTAAATACCTTCCTAATTAGAATTCCTTTAACTAAATTTGTTAAACCTTTAACAGAATTCAGGCCTACAACTCCTACAAGCCCTTCTAGCGATACTCAACAACAAGGAACTGAACAAACTGGTGGGAATCAAGATGCATCAGGTTCAGCTTCTGAATCAGGATCAACTCAAACAGATCAAGCTCAACAAGAATCACCACAAACTCAATAATAATAATAAAACAAAAAACATGCCCCAAAATGTTAGCGCTATACTGAGACGGGTTTATGCCTAAAATAGTGCTAACTGATTTTGATAAAACTTGAGGACAAAATTCAGAAGAAAACGAAAGAAAAATTAGAAAATGATTTGATAATGCAGCAAACTGAGCTTCTTTATCTGAACAACTAACTAAAAAGCTTGGAGCAGAAAGATTTAAAAACGTAAAGTTAACTTTCAAAAGTGCAAGGTTTAGTACTGATCCTGCTAAAGTTCCAACTGTAACATTTACAGTTGCAGCAAAAGAAGGCTACACTTTAACTACAGGCGATAATGCTTCTGCTACAGAGATAAGTCTTGTAGTTAGAGTCTTATATAACCGTGAAAGTGAAAGCACAATTCAAATGCCAACACAAGGAGCTTCATCTTCAGCAGCACCTAGAGGAGCTACCGTTAATGATGCTAAAGCAAAAGCTAAAGTTAATGTGTATTTAAACTACACCGACATTTAATTAAGTTTAAAAAATAAATTTAGTTTTATTTTTAACTTAATTTTTTTGTGGTTTACAAGCGGATCGGTTACTGCTGCTAAAGCAGTTAAAGAAGATGCTGAATACTCAAAAGTAACAGATACTACTCATAAAACTACTTTAGAAGAAAAATACACAGCAGCAGCTGGTTTTCTAACAGAAGGTTCAAAACTTGCAAATCTAAATGCTGATGGAACTTTAGCAACTACTCAAAGTGATCTAGAATCTACAAAAACAGCTCTAGATGCAGCAGTTGCAGTAGTTAAACCAGAACTTGAATTCCAAAAAACAAAAACTAGCGCTGCAGCTAAAGTTACAGAACTTGATGCTCTTGTTAATAGAGCTTTAAAAGCTGAACTACAAAGACAAGTTAATGAATTAACTAAAGATCGCGCTGCTCAAGCTACAACAATGTTAGAAAACCTAACATCATTAAAAGAATCATTAGAATCTCTTCAAACTTTAGTATCAGATGGTCTAAAAATGCAAGTGGATTATCCACAAAAATACTACGATGCTGACAATAAAGAAGCATTCGATGCAGCTTTACTAAAAGCTTCATCAGTGTTTCCTGCATTCCAATGAACAGAGGATTCAATTGTAGTTCCTACTCCAGAAGGAGGCGCTTTACCAAACCCTAGAGCTTGAACCAAAGCTAGAGAAAAATCAGAATTCAAACTACAAAACTTTGTAATGGCTCCAGCTCAAGCAGCTGCACCAACACAAACAGAACCTGCAGCAGTTGAGTCAGCTTCAGCTACAGTTAGAGTTGCAACAGGAACAGAAGAAACTGAAACAGAAGAAGCAGCAGAAGATTCAGAATCATCAGAAACTCAAACACCAGCACCAACACCAGTAGCTGATTTAGCATCAACAGCATCTTATCTAAAATCATTAAGTGACAGCTTAAAAGCTGAAACCGATAAGTTAAATGGTGATACAACCAAAAATAAAACAGCTTACTATAAAGTTGACGCTGATCGTACACTATACTGAGACGGGTTTATGCCTAAAATAGTAGTGCAAGGTTACCAAGCAGATGGTGCAGGAAATGGTAAAGCAACTCATGAAGAAGCAAATAAAACAAAACTACAAAACTGATTTAACACCTCAAGTAATTGAGAAAAACTTTCAGAACAGTTAACCAAAAAACTAGGTGCTAATAAATTGAAAAATGTAGTTTTAACTGCCCCAACAGTTAGCTATGAAGATGGTGGAAGCAATACAAGAATACCTAAAGTAACCTTTACTTTACAAGGTAAAGACGGATATACACTTCAAACTGATAATGGTGCTACTTCATCATTAACTCTATCAATTAGAGTGCTATACACCAGCGCTTCATCAACTCAAAACGCTTTAAGATACCAAGGAGCTTCATCTTCAGCAGCGCCAAGTGGTTCAACGCCATCTAATAATGCCGCAGTAATTAGAGACGTAAACGTTTATATGAACTATACCGGGCCAAATATTGAGTTAGATGCAGAGCTGCCACAAGTAGGAAATCAGAATAATACTTCAATTAACGGAACCTCAAATGTAACAGGTGACTTTAACACTAAATTCAAAAACTTATTAGTAAACGTAGTAGGGGGGAGTTTCACTCAAACTTCATTATTACAAGCAATAATTAACTACGTTAACAAATTCGACCCTAAATTTAGAGCTGCATTTGTATTAAATACAAACGGAGTTGCTTTAACTAGCGTTCAAAGCGGCACACAACTTAGAATAGGAAGTTTAAACGATTTCCTATACAATAACAAAGAATTCTTACAACAAGTTAATGGAGACTCAAGCACAGTATATTTTGCAGTTAACGGTGTAACCAGCGAAGGTTGATTAAATACTTTCTTAATTAGAATTCCATTAACTAAATTTGTAAGACCTATTACACCATTTACAGCATCAGCAGTAATGATTCCTACTACTGAGGACTCTCAAGAAGAATCTGGAGAAAATTCTAGCCAAGCTGATAACACAGAGCAAAACGCAGAAAATCAAGAAGATGGACAATCAGGCGGAGAAGCTACTGAAACACAAGAAGCTCAAGGAGATTCAGCTTCACAATCATCACCACAAACTTAATAATAATAAAAACCAAAAACATGCCCCAAAATGTTTTAATTAATTTAAGTTAAAAACTATTTTATTTTTTAAATAAAAAAATGTTTTAAAAAATAAGAACATAAAGCAAACACATTAGGCGGATATGATTTTTGAAATAAAAGAAACGCATTAATATTAACTACATGATTTGTAGCAAAATTTAAATATCTCAATTAAAAATTAATTCAAAAATATAAACCAAATTTAGGTTTAATTATTAAAAAAATATACTGAGACGGGTTTATGCCTAAAATTGTAGTTGAAGGTTACGTAGCAAGTGATGATGCAAGGGTTGATGAAAAAACTCACGAAGAAGCAAATAAAACAAAACTACAAGAGTGATTTGCTACCTCAAGCAATTGAGAAAAACTTTCAGAACAGTTAACCAAAAAACTAGGTTATGATAAATTTAAAAATGTTACTCTAACAAATCCTGTTATTAGCTACGATGATGTTTCAACAGGTAGAGATGTAAGAATTCCTAAAGTAACATTTACTGTTGCTGCTAAGGATGGATATAACCTTACCGAACCAACAGGTGAAAAAAAACAAATTACTTTATCAATTAGAGTTTTATACACAAGTCAAAATCAAACAGAAAACGCACTTAGATATCAAGGTGTTTCATTTTCAGCAGTTCCAAATAGAGCAAGCAATCCAAACGACGCTAACGTTATGAGAAATGTTAACGTTTACCTAAACTATACAGGACCAGCGATTGTTTTAGACGCTACCTTGCCAGAAGTAGGAGCGCTAATAATACAACCATTAATGGTTCTTCTCCAATTACAGATGAAACTTTAGCAGCTAAAGTTAAAACTTTATTTAACAAAACAACTAATACCAATGATCCTACATAGCTAATGCTAGCGATTACAAAATACGTTCAAACTTTTGATCCTAAATATCTAACTAGCGTACCAGCAGATGCAGGTAATCATAGATATAGAGCATGTGTTTCATGACTTAGAACAAATAACACACGTTTAAGTCAGTCAGAACTTAAATCTCAAAACAATATCTTTTTACAACAAATGCACATGGACTCTGAAGCGGTATACCTACCAATCGGTGGACTTACCGATGATCAATGACTAAATGCATTCTTAATTAGAATTCCATTAAATAAATTTGTTAAAGCTATTTTATAGTTTGTATTCAACAAACTAAAACACAACCATATTTATAAGAATAAAACCTATTTTAATAACGAACAGCAAAATGCTTAATTTATACTGAGACGGATTTATGCCGAAAATTGTGCTTGAAGGTTTTGATAAAACTTGAGAACAAAATTCAGAAGAAAACGAAAGAAAAATTAGAAAATGATTTGATAATGCAGCAAACTGAGTAGGACTATCAGATCAACTAACTAAAAAGCTTGGAGCAGAAAGATTTAAAAACGTAAAGTTAACTTATAAAGAAGTTACCTTTAGTACTAATGCTGTTAAAACTCCAACTGTAACATTTACAGTTGAAGCACAAGATGGATACACTCTTGATAATTCAGCAAATGAAATTAGCCTTGTTGTTAGAGTCTTATATAACCGTGGAAGTGAAAACGTAATTCAACTTCCTACACAAGGAGCTTCATCTTCAGCAGCGCCAGCTGGTTCAACGCCATCTAATAATGCCGCAGTAATTAGAGACGTAAACGTTTATATGAACTACACCGGACCTGCACTAATATTAAACGCAGCTCTACCTACTGTTGGTAACGCAGCTAATACTTCATTAAATGGAACATCAAACGTTACAGATGAAGACTTTAACGCTGCATTAGAGGACTGCTATTTACCGATAGATATGTAAATCCTTTAATGCAGTCTGTAATTAACTATGTAAATAAATTCGATCCTAAGTATAGAGCAATGTTTGTAACAAATGCAATAGATGGAGTTGCTTTAACTAAAGTTCAAAACAAAAAAGAACTTAGACCTGGAAATTTAGAAGATTTACTATACAATAACAACGTGTTTTTACAACAAGTTCAAGATGATTCTAGCGCAGTATACTTTGCAATTACTGCACTTACAAACGATAAGTGACTTAACACCGTACTTGTAAGAATTCCATTAACAAAATTTGTTAAGCCTTTAACAGCATTTACTGCAACCCCAGCTTCGGCTCCTACTCAAACAGATTCTGGAACAGGTGCACAAACTCAACCAGAAGAACAAAGCTAATAATAAAACTAAAAACATGCCCTAAAATGTTTTCTTAATACTGAGACGGGTTTATGCCAAAAATTACTCTTGAAAGTTTTACTGCATCGCAAACAAATGTAGAAGATAATAAATCAAAACTTCAAACATGATTTAATACTAAAGCAAATTGAAGCAATCTAGAAGATCAACTTGTTAAAAAACTAGGAAGTGAGAAATTTAAAAACGTTAAACTAACCAATCCACAAGTAGATTGAGACATAGTAAATAGCAACCAATATAGACCTAAAGTTACCTTTGATGTAACCCAAAAAGAAGGTTATGAATTGCAAAGCGGAAGTGAATTTTCACAAGGTCTTACAATGGTTATAAGAGTTTTATATACAACTCAATCACCTAATGCAAACGTTTTACAAATGCAAGGAGCTTCATCTTCAACAACTCCTAATAATGCATCACAGGCAAATGATGCAACCACAATTGAAAAAGTTAATGTTTACTTAAACTACACCGGGCCAAATATTGAGTTAGATGCAGATCTACCAACAGTAGGCGGACAAGAAAATACTTCACTAAATGGAACTTCAAATGTTACAGGTGCATTTAACACTGCATTTAGAGGAAATCCATCTAAAGGACTGCTATTTACCAATAGATATGTAAATCCTTTATTGAAGTCTGTAATTAACTATGTTAACAAATTTGACCCTAAATTTAGAGCTCAATTTGTAACAAATTCAATAAACGGAGTTACTATAACTAAAGTTGAAAAAATAAAAGAGCTTAGACCTGGAACTTTAGACGATTTACTAAGCAATAAGAACAAAGTATTCTTACAACAAATAAAAGGTGATAAAGAAGCAGTATATTTTGCAGTAACAGCTGTAGCAAGCAATAATTGATTAAATACCTTCCTAATTAGAATTCCTTTGACTAAATTTGTTAGACCTATTACACCATTTAGAGCACCAGCAGCTCCAGCTCAATCTCAAGGCGGACAAACTGAAACTTCACAACCAGCACAAAGAACAGGACAAAGCCAATAATAAAACCAAAAACATGCCTCAAAATGTTAGCGCTATACTGAGACGGGTTTATGCCTAAAATTGTGCTAGATAATTTTGATTCAGGTTGAACAAATGATTTAGACAACCAAAATAAAATTAAAGCTTGATTTGGTGAAGCAGAAAACTGAGAAGGTTTATCTGATCAACTAACTAAAAAGCTTGGAACAGAAAGATTTAAAAACGTTGTTCTTTCAAATCCAACAATTAGTGTTGAAACCGTAACGCTTTCAAGTGGAAGCGTTAAATTTCCTAAGGTAACCTTTAGAGTGGCAGCTAAAGATGGTTACCAATTAGCAAGTGGAGAAGGAACAACAACTACCTTAGAATTAAAAATAAGGGTTTTATATAGCTCAAGTAATCCAAACACTCTTTTACTTCCATATCAAGGAGCTTCTCCTTCTGCAGCGCCAGCTGGTTCAACGCCATCTAATAATGCCGCAGTAATTAGAGACGTAAACGTTTATATGAACTACACCGGGCCAAATATTGAGTTAGATGCAGAGCTGCCACAAGTAGGAAATCAGAATAATACTTCAATTAACGGAACCTCAAATGTAACAGGTGACTTTAACACTAAATTCAAAAACTTATTAGTAAACGTAGTAGGGGGGGAGTTTCACTCAAACTTTATTATTACAAGCAATAATTAACTACGTTAACAAATTTGACCCTAAATTTAGAGCTGCATTTGTAACAGAAAAAAACGGAGTTGCTTTAACTAGCGTTCAAAGCGGCACACAACTTAAAATAGGAAGTTTAAACGATTTCCTATACAATAACAAAGGATTCTTACAACAAGTTAATGGAGACTCAAGCGCAGTATATTTTGCAGTTAACGGTATAACCAGCCAAGGTTGATTAAATACTTTCTTAATTAGAATTCCATTAACAAAATTTGTTAAACCATTAAGCGTATTTACAGCACCAGTAGTAACTCCTCCTGCAGAAGAAGCTACTGGAGGAAGTCAAACTCAAGAAGCAAGATTACAACCAGCTGGATATAGTAATTCAGATTCATCTGGATCTACAGAACAAACACCACCAAGTACAACTTAATAATAATAAAACCAAAAACATGCCCCAAAATGTTTTCTTAATACTGAGACGGGTTTATGCCTAAAATAGTGCTTGAAGGTTTTGATTCAACTTGAAGAGAAAATTCAGCCAACCAAACTAAAATTAGAGAATGATTTGGTAATGCAGCAAACTAGAAGATTTATCTGATCAACTAACTAAAAAGCTTGGAACAGAAAGATTTAAAAACGTAAAGTTAACTTATAAAGAAGTTACCTTTAGTACTAATGCTGTTAAAACTCCAACTGTAAAATTTACAGTTGCAGCAAAAGAAGGCTACACTTTAGCTGAAGGACAAGACGCTTCAGCTCAAGAGATAAGTCTTGTTGTTAGAGTCTTATATAACCGTGGAAGTGAAAACGTAATTCAACTTCCTAGACAAGGAGCTTCATCTTCAGCAGCGTCAGAAAGTCCAACAGTTAATGATGCTAACGTAAAAGCAAAAGTTAATGTTTATTTAAACTACACCGACATTTAATTAAATTTAAAAAACAAACTTGCTTTTATTTTTAAGTTAATTTTTTTGTGGTTTACAAGCGGATCGGTTACTAAAGCTAAAGAAGCTAAAGATGATACTGAATACTCAAAAGTAACAGATACTCTTAGAACTGATTTAGAAGCAAAATTAACAGCAGCAGCTGGTTTTCTAACAGAAGATTTAAAACTTGCAAATCTAGATGCTGATGGAACTTTAGCAACTACTCAAAGTGATCTAGAATCTGCAAAAACAGCTCTTAATGCAGCAGTTAGCGCACTTATGCCAGAGCTTACTTTTGCTAAAACTAAAGCTAGCGCTGTTAAAACAGCTTCAGAATTAGGACCTCTTGTAAATTGCTGAGCTTCGAAAACAAGCAAATGATTTACCTAAAAATGATCAAAGTAAAGCTGATAAATTAGATTCAGAATTAAAATCATTAAAAGAATCATTAGAATCTCTTCAAACTTTAGTATCAGATGGTCTAAAAATGCAAGTGGACTACCCAAGAAACTACTATGATGCAGATAACAAAGCAGATTTCGATGCAGCTTTACTAAAAGCTTCATCAGTATTTCCTGCATTTGTATGAACTACAGGTTCAATTATGGTAGAAACTCCTAAAGGTCAACTACCAAACCCTAGAGCTTGAACCAAAGCTAGAGAAAAATCAGAATTCAAACTACAAAACTTTGTAATGGCTCCAGCTCAAACAGCTACTCCAACAACAGCGCAAACTTCACCTAGCGCGGCAGCATCAGCTACAATTAGAGTTGCAAATGGTGATGCAGCTTCAGAAGAAACTTCAACTATGCAAACTGCTCCTGCAGCAGAAACTCCTGCAGCTGATTTAGCATCAACAGTTTCTTATCTAAAAACCTTAGATACAGATCTTAAAGCGCAAACTGCAGCACTAAATGGTGATACTACAACTAATAAGACAGCATACTACAAACCAGTTAACGGTCGTACACTATACTGAGACGGGTTTATGCCTAAAATTGTGCTAGAAGGTTTTGATTCACGTTGAACAAATGATTTAGACAACCAAGATAAAATTAAAGCTTGATTTAGAGAAGCATCAAACTGAGCTTCTTTATCTGAACAACTAACTAAAAAGCTTGGAGCAGAAAGATTTAAAAACGTAAAGTTAACTTTCAAAAGTGCAAGGTTTAGTACTGATCCTGCTAAAGTTCCAACTGTAACATTTACAGTTGCAGCAAAAGAAGGCTACACTTTAACTACAGGCGATAATGCTTCTGCTACAGAGATAAGTCTTGTAGTTAGAGTCTTATATAACCGTGAAAGTGAAAGCACAATTCAAATGCCAACACAAGGAGCTTCATCTTCAGCAGCACCTAGAGGAGCTACCGTTAATGATGCTAAAGCAAAAGCTAAAGTTAATGTGTATTTAAACTACACCGACATTTAATTAAGTTTAAAAAATAAATTTAGTTTTATTTTTAACTTAATTTTTTTGTGGTTTACAAGCGGATCGGTTACTAAAGCTAAAGAAGCTAAAGATGATACTGAATACTCAAAAGTAACAGATACTCTTAAAACTACTTTAGAAGAAAAATACACAGCAGCAACATCATTACTAGAAGATGGAACAAAACTTGCAAATCTAAATGCTGATGGAACTTTAGCAACTACTCAAAGTGATCTAGAATCTACAAAAACAGCTCTAGATGCAGCAGTTGCAGTAGTTAAACCAGAACTTGAATTCCAAAAAACAAAAACTAGCGCTGCAGCTAAAGTTACAGAACTTGATGCTCTTGTTAATAGAGCTTTAAAAGCTGAACTACAAAGACAAGTTAATGAATTAACTAAAGATCGCGCTGCTCAAGCTACAACAATGTTAGCTAACCTAACATCGTTAAAAGAATCATTAGAATCTCTTCAAACTTTAGTATCAGATGGTCTAAAAATGCAAGTGGATTATCCACAAAAATACTATGACGCAGATAACAAAAGCGCATTTGACGATGCATTATTAAAAGCTTCATCAGTGTTTCCAGCATTCAAATGAACAGAGGGTTCAATTGTAGTTCCTGCTCCAGAAGAAAGTGCTTTACCAAACCCTAGAGCTTGAACTAAAGCTAGAGACAAATCAGAATTTGTACTACAAAACTTTGTAATGGCTCCAGCTCAAGCAGCTGCTCCAACAACAGCGCAAACTTCACCTAGCGCGGCAGCATCAGCTACAGTTAGAGTTGCAATGTCAGAAGAAGCTGCAGCAGAAGCAGAAACTCAAACACCAGCACCAACACCAGCAGCTGATTTAGCATCAACAGTTTCTTACTTAAAATCATTAAACGATACTTTAAAAGCAGCTACTGATGCACTTAATGGTGATAACCCAACAGAAAAAACAGCATACTACAAACCAGTTGACGGTGGTACACTATACTGAGACGGGTTTATGCCAAGAATTGTAATTGAGCGTTTCGATACAACTTGAACAGAAAATACAAGAAATAGAAACGATTTAGTTGCATGATTCCAAAACACTTCAAACTGATCACAAGTTAGTGAGCAACTTACTAAGAAACTAGGAGTTGAAAAACTAAGAAACGTTAACCTAGTTTATAAAAACATTACTTGAGTTAACTCACCTGCAGGTGCACAACATAAAATTCCTACAGTAACTTTTACCGTAGAAGCCAGAGACGGTTACACACTAGCAGATGATTCAACTAGAGAATTAAGCTTAGTAGTTAGAAACCTATACAATAGTTCAGCCGTAGATGCTACTACACTATTTCCTTATCAAGGAGCTTCATCTTCTGCAACGCCAGCTGGTTCAACGCCATCTAATAATGCCGCAGTAATTAGAGACGTAAACGTTTATATGAACTACACCGGACCTGCTATTGTTTTAGATCAAGCAGTTCCTGCAGTAGGTACTGCAGCTAATACTTTAATTAATGGAACATCAAATGTTACAGGTGCATTTAACAATGCATTTAGTGGACTGCTATTTACCAATAGATATGCAAATCCTTTAATGCAGTCTGTAATTAACTACGTTAATAAATTTGACCCTAAATTTCCAGCTGCATTTGTAACAAATGCAACAAACGGAGTTGCTTTAACTAAAGTTCAAAAAGATAGACAAAAAAAAGATAGAGAACTTAGACCAGGAAATTTAGAAGATTTACTATACAATAACAACGTGTTTTTACAACAAGTTCAAGATGATTCTAGCGCGGTTTACTTTGCAGTTACTGCAGTTACAAACGATAAGTGACTTAACACCGTACTTGTAAGAATTCCATTAACTAAATTTGTTAGACCTATAAGCGTATTTCAAGCTAAAACAGCAGCTCCACAAGACGCTGCACAAGCTAGCGAAGGTCAAGGATCACAACCAGATCAAACAGGTCAAACAGCTTAGTAATAATAAAAACCAAAAAACATGCCCCAAAATATTTAAGTTTTTAAGATTATTGTTCAAAGGTTTTAAAAATATATTCAAATAGATAGAAAAAATATAATTTATGTGCAAAAATGGTTTATATTTTTGAAATTTTTCAAATTTAATATTTAGCTAAAAAAACTTAAAAATTAACCAGCTCAAGCAGCTACTGCAACTCAAAGTGATTTAGCTGCAGCTGCAGCCACTTCAGCTACAGTTAGAGTTGCAATGGGAGAAGATTCTGCAGAAGAAGGCGTAGCATCAGAAGATGCACAAGCACCACAAGCACCACAAGCACCTGCAACTCCTGATTTAGCATCAACAGTTTCTTACTTAAAATCATTAAACGATACTTTAAAAGCAGCTACTGATGCACTTAACGGTGATAACCCTACAACCAAAACTGCTTACTATAAAGCTGATACTACTCGTACACTATACTGAGACGGGTTTATGCCAAAAATAGCGCTAGAAGGTTTTGATTCAAGTTGAACAAATGATTTAGACAACCAAAATAAAATTAAAGCTTGATTTGGTGACGCAGCAAACTGAGCTTCTTTATCTGATCAACTAACTAAAAAGCTTGGAGCAGAAAGATTTAAAAACGTTGTTCTTTCAAATCCACAAATTATTTTTGAAGACGTAATGCTTTCAAGTGGAAGCGTTAAGTTTCCTAAGGTAACCTTTACAGTAGCTGCTAAAGATGGTTACCAATTAGCAAGTGGGGAAGGAACTTCAACTACCTTAGAGTTAAAAATAAGAGTTTTATATAGCTCAAGTGATCCAAACGCTCTTTTACTTCCATATCAAGGAGCTTCATCTTCAGCAGCTCCTAGAAATGCTACCGTTAATGATGCAAATGTAAAGTCAAAGGTTAATGTTTACCTAAACTACACCGGGCCAAGTATAGTTCTTGATGCTGATTTACCACAAGTTGGAACAGCGACAAATACTTCAATTAACGGAACTTCAAGTGTAACAGGTGACTTTAACACCGCATTTAGAGGAAATCCATCTAGTGGACTGCTATTTACCAATAGATATGCAAATCCTTTATTAAAGTCTGTAATTAACTATGTTAATAAATTTGACCCTAAATTTAGAGCTGAATTTGTAACAAATTCAATAGACGGAGTTACTATAACTAAAGTTCAAAGCAACACACAACTTAGACCTGGAACTTTAGACGATTTAGTAAAAAATGATAGAGACAACGTATTCTTACAGCAAATCCAAGGAGATACTGAAGCAGTGTATTTTGCAGTTTCTGCAATAGCAAGCAATGGATGATTAAATACCTTCTTAATTAGAATTCCATTAACTAAATTTGTAAGACCTTTAACAGAATTCCAAGCTCAAAGAGAAGCGGTTCCTACTGAAGAAGCTAGCGGAGATCAAGCTCAAGCAGATCCTCAAGCAACTCAAATGGGAACACAAGCTTGAAGCTAAAAATAAAACCAAAAACATGCCCCAAAATGTTAATTAAATTTTGAGACGGGTTTATGCCTAAAATAGTAGTGCAAGGTTATGAAGCAGATGGTGAAGAAAAAGGTAAAGCAACTCACAAAGAAGCAAATCAAAAAAAACTAGAAGATTGATTTGCAGCTAACCAAGATAAACTAAGTCTTGTAGCAGATCAGCTAACAAGAAAATTAGGAAAAGATAAATTCAAGAATATGGTTTTATCAACTCCTACTATCACTTGAGATGAAGTTGAATTTTCTAATAAAGGTTCTAATAAAGTTTATTTAACCCCAAAAGTTACTTTCAATCTGGCAGCTAAGGAAGGATATGCTTTAGCACAAGATTCAGCTACTAGCGTAACTCTTACAATAAGAGTTTTATATAAAGATTCAAATTTAACTAGAAACGTGCTTTCAACACAAGGAGCTTATTATACTGCAGCACCTAAAAATGCTATCGTTGATGATGCTAATGTAAAAGCTAAAGTTAACGTTTATATGAACTACACCGGGCCAAATATTGAGTTAGATGCAGATCTACCAACAGTAGGTGGAAAAGAAAATACTTCAATTAATGGTACTTCAAATGTTGAAGGAACCTTTAACGATAAATTCAAAAAATTATTAGTAAACGTAGTAGGGGAGAGTATCACTCAAACTTCATTATTACAAGCAATAATTAACTACGTTAATAAATTTGACCCTAAATTTCCAGCTGAATTTGTATTAAAAACAAACGGAGTTACTGTAGCTAGCGTTCAAAACAACACACAACTTAGAATAGGAAGTTTAAACGATTTCCTATACAATAACAAAGGATTCTTACAACAAGTAAATACTGACACTAAAGCAGTATATTTTGCAGTGATGGGTGTAACAAGCAATGGATGAGTAAATACTTTCCTAATTAGAATACCTTTAACTAAATTTGTAAGACCTATAAGCGTACTTGAAGAACAAACCACCGAAGAAGAAACTCAAGAATCTCAAGAAGGTCAAGAAAATCAAGAGCAAGGATCAACAACTCAAACAAATACAGAATCTAGCGGAACAGGTCAAAGCTCAGATTTAACCGAAGTATCTGCTTAATCACCACAAAATTAATAATAATAAAACCAAAAACATGCCCCAAAATATTTAAGTTTTTAAGATTATTGCTCAAAGGATTTAAAAATATATACAAATAGATGCAAAATATAATTTGCGTACAAAGATGGTTTATATTTTTGAAATTTTTCAAATTTAATATTTAGCTAAAAAAACTTAAAAACTAACCAGCTCAAGCAGCTACTCCAACAACAGCGCAAACTTCACCTAGCGCGGCAGCAACAGCTACAGTTAGAGTTGCAATGTCAGAAGAAGCTGCAGCAGAAGCAGAAACTCAAACACCAGCAGCTCCAATGGCTGATTTAGCATCAACAGTTTCTTATCTAAAATCATTAAGTGACAGCTTAAAAGCTGAAACCGATAAGTTAAATGGTGATACAACCGAAAATAAAACAGCTTATATAAAGCTGATACTACTCGTACACTATACTGAGACGGGTTTATGCCTAAAATAGTTGTAGATGATGGTTACGTAGCAGATACTACTAAAGATAATAAAGAAGCTAACAAAACTACAAATCAAGAAAAACTAAAAGCTTGATTTGCAGCAAATCAAGACAAATTTACTTTAGTAGCTGACCAATTAACAAGAAAATTAGGAAAAGAAAAATTCAAGAATATGATTTTATCAAATCCTGAAATTTCTTGAGATGAAGTTAAATTTTCTAATAGATTTTATTTAACCCCAAAAGTTACTTTCAATCTAGCAGCTAAAGAAGGCTATGAAAAAGCAACAGGTTCTTCTGAAACAGTTACACTAACTATTAGAAATCTATACAAAGAAGCTAATCCAGATACAAATGTATTTGCAACTCAGGGAGCTTATTATACTGCAACTCCTAGTGATAATGCAACCGCTATTAAAAATGTTAATGTTTACCTAAACTACACCGGGCCTTCTATAGTTTTAGATCAAGCAGTTCCTGCAGTAGGAGCTACACCTAATACTTCAATTAACGGAACCTCAAATGTAGATGGTGACTTTAACACTAAATTCAAAAAATTATTAGTAAACGTAGTAAAGGGGGGGTCACGCTGAATCTTCATTATTCCAAGCGGTAATTAACTATGTAAATAAATTCGATCCAAAATATAGAGCTATATTTGTAACAAATTCAAGAGACGGAGTTACTATAACTAAAGTTCAAAGTGACACACAACTTAGACCTGGAACTTTAGACGATTTACTAAACAATAAGAACATCGTATTCTTACAACAAATAAAAGGTGATACAGAGGCGGTGTATTTTGCAGTAACTGCAATAGCAAGCAATAATTGATTAAATACCTTCTTAATTAGAATTCCATTAACTAAATTTGTTAAACCTCTAGCTCCATTTGCACCAGCAGCTCCAGCTCAACCTCAAGGCGGACAAACTGAAACTTCACAACCAGCATAAACAACAGGACAAAGCTAATAATAAAACCAAAAACATGCCCCAAAATATTTAAATTTTTAAAGTTATTGCTCAAGGGATTTAAAAATATATACAAATAGATGCAAAAATATAATTTGCGTACAAAGATGGTTTATATTTTTGAAATTTTTCAAATTTAATATTTATCTAAAAAACATAAAAACTAACCAGCTCAAGCAGCTGCTCCAACAACAGTGCAAACTTCACCTAGCGCAGCAGCATCAGCTACAGTTAGAGTTGTAATGTCAGGAGAAGCAGAAGGCGCACAAGAAGAAGATTCAGAAGCAGCTTCACCAGAAACTCAAACACCAACACCAGCAGCTGATTTAGCATCAACAGCATCTTATCTAAAATCATTAAGTGACAGCTTAAAAGCTGAAACCGATAAGTTAAATGGTGATACAACCGAAAATAAAACAGCTTACTATAAAGCTGATACCACTCGTACACTATACTGAGACGGGTTTATGCCTAAAATAGTTGTAGATGATGGTTACGTAGAAGATACTGAAGAAAATAATAAGGAAAATAACAAAAATACAAATCAACAAAAACTAGAAGCTTGATTTAAAGCAAATCAAGACAAATTTACTTTAGTAGCTGACCAATTAACAAGAAAATTAGGTTCTGATAAATTTAAAAATGTAACTCTAACAAATCCTCAAGTTAGCTATGAAGAAGTAACTGTTAATTCAAATACTTGAAAAAATCCAAAAGTTACCTTTAACATTCAAACAAAACCGGGTTACCAGTTAACAGAGCCTACAACAGAAGAAAGTCAAATTTCACTTTCTATTAGAGTTCTTTATTTATCTCAGGAATCTAACCAAAACCTACTTACTATTCAAGGAGCTTCTCCTACTGCAGCGCCAAAAAATACAATGACACCAAATAATGCTGAGGTTATAAAAAACGTTAATGTGTATCTTAACTACACCGGGCCTTCTATAGTTTTAGATCAAGCAGTTCCTGCAGTTGGTACTGCAAATAATACTTCACTAAATGGAACATCAAATGTTATAGGTGACTTTAACACTAAATTCAAAAAATTATTAGTAAACGTAGTAAAGGGGGGTCACGCTGAATCTTCATTATTCCAAGCGGTAATTAACTATGTAAATAAATTCGATCCAAAATATAGAGCTGAATTTGTAACAAATTCAAGAGACGGAGTTACTATAACTAAAGTTCAAAGTGACACACAACTTAGACCTGGAACTTTAGACGATTTAAATAAGAACAACGTATTCTTACAGCAAATCCAAGGAGATACTGAAGCAGTATATTTTGCAGTAACAGCTGTAGCAAGCAATAGATGATTAAATACCTTCCTAATTAGAATTCCTTTAACTAAATTTGTTAAACCTTTAACAGAATTCAGACCTACAACTCCTACAAGCCCTTCTAGCGATACTCAACAACAAGGAACTGCTCAAACTCAAAGTAATCAAGGTTCATAATAATAAAACCAAAAACATGCCCCAAAATGTTACTAATATACTGAGACGGGTTTATGCCTAAAATAGTTATAGATGATTACGTAGCAGATGGTTACGACGTAGCAAATAATGCCGAAAACAATAGAGCACAACACGAAGCTGCAAATAGACCATTACTAGAACAGTGATTTAAAGTTAACCAAGATAAATTAAGCCTTGTAGCAGAGCAGCTAACAAAAAAATTAGGTGAAGAAAAATTCAAGAATATGACTTTATCAAATCCTGAAATTTCTTGAGATGAAGTTAAATTTTCTAATAAAGTTTCTAATAAAGGTTATTTAACCCCAAAAGTAACTTTTAACTTAACTCCTAAAGAAGACTATAAAAAAGCAAGTGATTCTTCTGAAACAGTTACATTAACTATTAGAAATCTATACAAAGAAGCTAATTCAGATACAAATGTATTTGCAACTCAGGGAGCTTCATCTTCAACAACTCCTAATAATGCATCACAGGCAAATGATGCAACCACAATTGAAAAAGTTAATGTTTACTTAAACTACACCGGGTCAAATATTGAATTAGATGCAGATCTACCAAGAGTAGGCGAACAAGAAAATACTTCACTAAATGGAACTTCAAATGTAACAGATGACTTTAATAATAAATTCAATAAATTATTAATAAGATATAAGGCTGAATCTTCATTATTCCAAGCAATAATTAACTATGTTAATAAATTTGACCCTAAATTTAGAGCTCAACTTGTAACAGATATAAACGGAGTTACTGTAACTAAAGTTGAAAAAATAAAAGAGCTAAGACCTGGAACTTTAGACGATTTACTAAAAAATAGGAACAACGTATTCTTACAACAAATGAAAAATGATACAAAAGCAGTGTATTTTGCAGTAACTGCAATAGCAAGCAATGGATGATTAAATACTTTCTTAATTAGAATTCCTTTAACTAAATTTGTTAAACCTTTAAGCGTATTTACAGCACCAGTAGTAACTCCTCCTGCAGAAGAAGCTACTGGAGGAAGTCAAACTCAAGAAGCAAGATTACAACCAGCTGGATATAGTAATTCAGATTCATCTGGATCTACAGAACAAACACCACCAAGTACAACTTAATAATAATAAAACCAAAAACATGCCTCAAAATGTTACTAATATACTGAGACGGGTTTATGCCTAAAATAGTTGTAGATGATGGTTACGTAGAAGATACTGAAGAAAATAATAAGGAAAATAACAAAAATACAAATCAACAAAAACTAGAAGCTTGATTTAAAGCAAATCAAGACAAATTTACTTTAGTAGCTGACCAATTAACAAGAAAATTAGGTTCTGATAAATTTAAAAATGTAACTCTAACAAATCCTCAAGTTAGCTATGAAGAAGTAACTGTTAATTCAAATACTTGAAAAAATCCAAAAGTTACCTTTAACATTCAAACAAAACCGGGTTACCAGTTAACAGAGCCTACAACAGAAGAAAGTCAAATTTCACTTTCTATTAGAGTTCTTTATTCATCTCAGGAATCTAACCAAAACCTACTTACTATTCAAGGAGCTTCTCCTACTGCAGCGCCAAGTGGTTCATCAGTTGATGATGCTAAAGTAAAAGCTAAAGTTAACGTTTATATGAACTACACCGGGCCAAATATTGTCTTAGATGCAGATCTACCAACAGTAGGTGGAAAAGAAAATACTTCAATTAATGGTACTTCAAATGTTGAAGGAACCTTTAACGATAAATTCAAAGAACTATTAGTCGATAATAATCGAGTGCCAAGAGAATTTCTTAGCACAGTTATAAACTATGTTAATAAATTTGACCCTAAATTTAGAGCTCAACTTGTAACAGATACAAACGGAGTTGCTATAACTAGTGTTCAAAGCAAAAAAGAACTTAGAATAGGAAATTTAAACGATTTACTATACAATAAGAAAGTGTTTTTACAACAAGTTAATGGAGACTCAAGCGCAGTATATTTTGCAGTTAACGGTGTAACCAGCGAAGGTTGATTAAATACCTTCTTAATTAGAATACCTTTAACTAAATTTGTAAGACCTTTAACAGCATTTACTGCTCCTCCAGCTTCGGCTCCTACTCAAACAGATTCTGGAACAGGTGCACAAACTCAACCAGAAGCACAAAGCTAATAATAAAACCAAAAACATGCCCCAAAATGTTAGCGCTATACTGAGACGGGTTTATGCCGAAAATTGTAACTACAGCTCTACCTACTACTGTTGCGCCAATGAATAGAGAATATAATGAATCTCCAACTAGCGGATATGAATTTTGAAAAACAAGAAACGCATTAATATTAACTACATGATTTAATCAAAACCAAGATAAACTAAGTCTTATAGCAGATCAGCTTACAAAAAAATTAGGTGAAGAAAAATTCAAGAATATGACTTTATCAAATCCTACAATTTCTTGAGATGAAGTTAGATTTTCTAAAGGAAATGTTACTAAACTTTATTTAACCCCAAAAGTTACTTTCAATCTAGCAGCTAAGGAAGGATATGCTTTAGCACAAGATTCAGTTACTAGCGTAACTCTTACTATAAGAGTTTTATACAAAGATTCAAATCCTGAAGTAAATGTGTTTCAAACTCAAGGGTCATCACCTTCAGCAACGCCAAATGGTGCAAATAGTGCAAACCATGCTCAAACTATTAAAGATGTTAACGTTTACCTAAACTACACCGGGCCAAATATTGAGTTAAATGCAGAGCTTCCTAAAGTAGGATCTCAAGAAAATACTTCACTAAATGGAACATCAAATGTAGATGGTGCATTTAACAATGCATTTAGAGGAAATCCAACTAGTGGACTGCTATTTACTAATAGATATGCAAATCCTTTATTGCAATCTGTAATTAACTATGTTAATAAATTCGATCCAAAATATAGAGCTGAATTTGTAACAAATTCAATAAACGGAGTTACTATAACTAAAGTTCAAAACACAAGAGAGCTTAGACCAGGAACTTTAGACGATTTAAACGGTAACAACGTATTCTTGCAACAAATAAAAGGTGATACTGAAGCAGTATACTTTGCAGTTTCTGCAATAGCAAGCAATGGATGATTAAATACCTTCTTAATTAGAATTCCATTAACAAAATTTGTTAAGCCTTTAACAGTATTTACTGCTCCTCCAGCTTCGGCTCCTACTCAAGATTCATCAGCTTCAAATACAAACCCACAAACAACAACTTAAAGTTTATAATAATAAAACCAAAAACATGCCCTAAAATGTTAATTAAATTTTGAGACGGGTTTATGCCTAAAATTGTAGTTGAAGGTTACGTAGCAGATACTGCCGGAAACAATAGAGCAGAACACTAAGCTGCAAATATAGAAAAACTAAGAACTTGATTTGATACTCCTGCTAATTGAGAAAAACTTTCAGAGCAGTTAACCAAAAAACTAGGTGCTGATAAATTTAAAAACGTTAAACTAACCAATCCACAAGTAGATTGAGACATAGTAAATAGCAACCAATATATACCTAAAGTTACCTTTGATGTAACCCAAAAAAAAGGTTATGAATTGCAAAGCGGAAGTGAATTTTCACAAAGTCTTACAATGGTTATAAGAGTTTTATATACAACTCAATCACCTAATGCAAACGTTTTACAAATGCAAGGAGCTTCATCTTCAGCAGCGCCAGCTGGTTCAACGCCATCTAATAATGCCGCAGTAATTAGAGACGTAAACGTTTATATGAACTACACCGGGCCAAGCATTGTTTTAGATGAAGCCCATCCTACAGTAGGATCTCAAGATAATACTTCAATTAACGGAACTTCAATTAACGATAAATTCAAAGAACTATTAATCAATAATCTAATGCCAAGAGAATTTCTTAGCACAGTTATAAACTATGTTAATAAATTTGACCCTAAATTTAGAGCTCAACTTGTAACAGAAAAAAACGGAGTTGCTATAAAAGCGAAAAAGAACTTAGAATAGGAAATTTAAACGATTTACTATACAATAAAAAGATATTCTTACAACAAATAAAAGGTGATAAAGAAGCAGTGTATTTTGCAGTTACTGCAGTTACAAATGATAGATGATTAAACACCTTCCTAATTAGAATTCCATTAACTAAATTCGTAAGACCTATTACACCATTTAGAGCACCAGCAGCTTCAGCTCAATCTCAAGGCGGACAAACTGAAACTTCACAACCAGCACAAACAACAGGACAAAGCCAATAATAAAACCAAAAACATGCCCCAAAATGTTAGCGCTATACTGAGACGGGTTTATGCCTAAAATTGTAACTACAGCTCTACCTACTACTGTTGCGCCAATGAATAGAGAATATAATGAATTTTCAACTAGCGGATTGAATTTTGAAAAACAAGAAACGCATTAATATTAACTACATGATTTAATCAAAACCAAGATAAATTAAGCCTTGTAGCAGAGCAGCTAACAAAAAAATTAGGTGAAGAAAAATTCAAGAATATGACTTTATCAAATCCTAGAATTACTTGAGATGAAGTTGAATTTTCTAATAGACGTTATTTAACACCAAAAGTAACTTTTACCTTACTCCTAAAGAAGGCTATGAAAAAGCAAGTGATTCTTCTGAAAAAGTTACACTAACTATTAGAAATCTATACAAAGAAGCTAATTCAGATACAAATGTATTTGCAACTCAGGGAGCTTATCATACTGCAACTCCTAGTGATAATGCAACCACAATTAAAAAAGTTAATGTGTATTTAAACTACACCGACATTTAATTAAGTTTAAAAAATAAATTTAGTTTTATTTTTAACTTAATTTTTTTGCAGTTTATAAGCGGATCGGTTACTAAAGCTAAAGCAGTTAAAGAAGATGCTGAATACTCAAAAGTAACAGATACTCTTAAAACTACTTTAGAAGCAAAATTAACAGCAGCAGCTGGTTTTCTAACAGAAGATTCAAAACTTGCAAATCTAAATGCTGATGGAACTTTAGCAACTACTCAAAGTGATCTAAAATCTGCAAAAACAGCTCTAGATGCAGCAGTTAGCGCACTTATGCCAGAGCTTACTTTTGCTAAAACTAAAGCTAGCGCTGTTAAAACAGCTTCAGAATTAGGACCTCTTGTAAATGAAGCGCTTCTTGCTGAGCTTCGAAAACAAGCAAATGATTTACCTAAAAATGATCAAAGTAAAGCTGATAAATTAGATTCAGAATTAAAATCATTAAAAGAATCATTAGAATCTCTTCAAACTTTAGTATCAGATGGTCTAAAAATGCAAGTGGATTATCCACAAAAATACTACGATGCAGATAACAAAGCAGATTTCGATGCAGATAACAAAGCAGATTTCGATGCAGCTTTACTAAAAGCTTCATCAGTGTTTCCAGCATTCCAATGAACAGCTCAATCAATTATTGTAGAAACTCCTGAAGGTCAACTTCCAAACCCTAGAGCTTGAACCAAAGCTAGAGACAAATCAGAATTCAAACTACAAAACTTTGTAATGGCTCCAGCTCAAGCAGCTACTCCAACACCAACAGAAAGTGAAAGCGGAGATGGAAGTGGAGGCGGAACATCAGCCGCAGCATCAGCTACAGTTAGACTTGCAACAGGAACAGAAGAAGCAGCAGAAGATTCAGAATCATCAGAAGCTCAAACAGCTCCAACAGCTGATTTAGCATCAACAGTTTCTTACTTAAAATCATTAAATGACACTTTAAAAGCTGAAACCGATAAGTTAAATGGTGATACAACCGAAAATAAAACAGCTTACTATAAAGCTGATACTACTCGTACACTATACTGAGACGGGTTTATGCCTAAAATAGTTGTAGATGGTTACGTAGCAGATACTACCGGTGATAATGAAGCAGCTCACGAAGAAGCAAATAAAACAAATCAAAAAAAACTAGAAGCTTGATTTACCAACTCAGCTAACTGAGCAGGACTAGAAGACCAGCTTACTAAGAAATTGGGAGCTGATAAATTTAAAAATGTAGTTTTAACTGCCCCAACAGTTAGCTATGAAAAAGTAACTGTTGGTAAATATACTTGAAAAAATCCAAAAGTTACCTTCACAGTAGAGGCAAAACCTGGTTACCAATTAGCAAGTGGAGCTGGAACATCAACTACCTTAGAGTTAAAAATAAGAGTTTTATACCAAGTGAATCCTCAACACAAAACCTACTTACTATTCAAGGAGCTTCTCCTGTTGCAGCGCCAAGTACTGCAAGTGTAGAAAATCCAGCAACCGCTATTAAAAATGTTAACGTTTACCTAAATTACATAAACCAATTTAAATTAACTAATTAGGTTTTATTTTTGAGTCAAAATTTAGCTTAGAAACCAGCGGATCGGTTACTGCTGCTAAAACACTTCAAGCTGAAGAACAATACACAAATGTAAGCCAAGATCTTAGAACTGATTTAGAAGCAAAATTAACAACAGCAGCAACAGCATTACTAGAAGGTGAAACAAAACTTAAAAATCTAGATGCTTCAAGTAATTTAGACACAACAAAAGCTACATTAGAATCTGCAAAAACAGCTCTAGATGCAGCAGTTGATGCAGTTAAACCAGAACTTGACTTCCAAAAAACAAAAACTAGCGCTGCAGCTAAAGTTACAGAACTTGAATCTCTTGTTAATATAGCTTTAAAAACTGAACTAGAAAAACAAGTTGATGCTTTAACTAAAGATCACGCAACTGAAGCTACAACAATGTTAGCTAACCTAACATCGTTAAAAGAATCATTAGAATCTCTTCAAACTTTAGTATCAGATGGTCTAAAAATGCAAGTGGATTATCCACAAAAATACTACGATGCAGATAACAAAGCAGATTTCGATGCAGCTTTACTAAAAGCTTCATCAGTGTTTCCAGCATTCCAATGAACAGCTCAATCAATTATTGTAGAAACTCCTGAAGGTCAACTTCCAAACCCTAGAGCTTGAACCAAAGCTAGAGACAAATCAGAATTTAAACTACAAAACTTCGTAATAGCTCCAGCTCCAGCAGAAAGTGGAAGCGAAGATGTAAGTGGAGGCGGAACATCAGCCGCAGCATCAGCTACAGTTAGACTTGCAACAGGAACAGAAGAAGCAGCAGAAGATTCAGAATCATCAGAAGCTCAAACAGCTCCAACAGCTGATTTAGCATCAACAGTTTCTTATCTAAAAACCTTAGATACAGATCTTAAAGCGCAAACTGCAGCACTAAATGGTGATACTACAACTAATAAGACAGCATACTACAAACCAGTTGACGGTCGTACACTATACTGAGACGGGTTTATGCCTAAAATAGTGCTAAATGATTTTGATGCATCGCAAACAAATGTAGAAGATAATAAATCAAAACTTCAAACATGATTTAATACTAAAGCAAATTGAAGCAATCTAGAAGATCAACTTGTTAAAAAACTAGGAAGTGAGAAATTTAAAAACGTTAAACTAACCAATCCACGAGTAGATTGAGACATAGTAAATAGCAACCAATATAGACCTAAAGTTACCTTTGATGTAACCCAAAAAGAAGGTTATGAATTGCAAAGCGGAAGTGAATTTTCACAAAGTCTTACAATGGTTATAAGAGTTTTATATACAACTCAATCACCTAATGCAAACGTTTTACAAATGCAAGGAGCTTCATCTTCAGCAGCGCCAGCTGGTTCAACGCCATCTAATAATGCCGCAGTAATTAGAGACGTAAACGTTTATATGAACTACACCGGACCTTCTATTGTTTTAGATGAAGCCCATCCTACAGTAGGAGCTACACCTAATACTTCAATTAACGGAACCTCAAATGTAACAGGTGACTTTAACACTAAATTCAAAAACTTATTAGTAAACGTAGTAGGGAGGAGTTTCACTCAAACTTCATTATTACAAGCAATAATTAACTACGTTAACAAATTTGACCCTAAATTTCCAGCTTCATTTGTATTAAATACAAACGGAGTTGCTTTAACTAGCGTTCAAAGCGGCACACAACTTAGAATAGGAAGTTTAAACGATTTCCTATACAATAACAAAGGATTCTTACAACAAGTTAATGGAGACTCAAGCGCAGTATATTTTGCAGTTAACGGTGTAACTAGCCAAGGTTGATTAAATACTTTCTTAATTAGAATTCCTTTAACTAAATTTGTAAGACCTATAAGCGTATTTACAGCACCAGTAGTAACTCCTCCTGCAGAAGAAGCTACTGGAGGAAGTCAAACTCAAGAAGCAAGATTACAACCAGCTGGATATAGTAATTCAGATTCATCTGGATCTACAGAACAAACACCACCAAGTACAACTCAATAATAATAATAATAATAATAATAATAATAAAACCAAAAACATGCCCCAAAATGTTAGCGCTATACTGAGACGGGTTTATGCCTAAAATAGTGCTTGAAGGTTTTGATTCACGTTGAACAAATGTAAATGATAATAAATCAAAACTTCAAACATGATTTAATACTAAAGCAAATTGAAGCAATCTAGAAGATCAACTTGTTAAAAAACTAGGAAGTGAGAAATTTAAAAACGTTGTTTTATCACAACCTAATGTTACTTTAGAAACATTTACATGAAACCGTCAAACCTGAGGAGTTCCAACCGTTACTTTCAACCTTGCCGCTAAAGAAGGCTATGAAAAAGCAAAAAATTCTACAAATACTATTGCACTAAAAATTAGAGTAGTTTACAATTCAAATAATACAAATGAAATTTTATTCCCAATTCAAGGAGCTTCATCTTCAGCAGCGCCAAGTGGCGCAAATACAGCTGACCATGCTAAAACCATTAAAGATGTTAACGTTTACCTAAACTATACAGGACCAGCGATTGTTTTAGACGCTACCTTGCCTGAGGTTGGAAAAGTTGATAATACAACTACAAACGGAACATCAAATGTAACAGATGACCTTAACACTAAATTCAAAGACTTAGTTACAAGCGACCAAAGAACTGCATCACTATTTTTCCAAGCAATTCAAAAATATGTAAATACCTTTGATCCTAAGTATCCAGCTAATCCAGTAAGTGATCAAAAAAATGGTGTTACTTGAGCTAGAGTAGAAAATAAAGCATTAAAAATCGCAAACCTTAATAATCCTAATGCTGTATTTGTGCAACAAATGAAAGATGACAGCGAGGCAGTATATTTACCAGTTATTGGAGTTGCAAACAATAGATGATTAAATACTTTCTTAATTAGAATTCCATTAACTAAATTTGTTAAGCCTCTAACAGTATTTACTGCTACTTCAGCTTCGACTCCTACTCAAGATTCATCAGCTTCAAATACAAGCCCACAAACAACAACTTAAAGTTTATAATAATAAAACCAAAAACACGCCCTAAAATGTTTTACAAAAAAGCCAACTATTTTTGGCTTTTTTGTTTTATAATTACGGTAAATAAAATTTATTCAAATATTTAATGTTTTAAGGATAATATGAAAAAGAAAATAGCTATTAATGGTTTTGGTAGAATTGGTCGTCTAGTATTACGTAGAATGCTAGAAACAAGCCTTACAGACAAAGTAGAAGTGGTAGCAGTTAATGATTTAACTGATGCTAAAACTCTAGCTCACCTGCTAAAATACGATACAGCTTTCAAAAAATTACAATTTTCAGTAGAAGAAAAAGATAGCTCACTATGAGTTAATGGAAAAGAAATTAAAGTTTTTGCTGAAAAAGATCCATCAAATTTACCATGAAAAGATCTAGGAGTAGATTTAGTAGTTGAATCAACTGGATTTTTCACTAAGAAAGACCTTGCATCTAAGCATTTAGAAGCCGGAGCTAAAAAAGTTTTAATTTCAGCGCCAGCAGGAAGCGATCTTCCTACTGTGGTTTATAACGTAAACCATAAAACTCTAAAAAGTAGTGATACCGTGATTTCTGCTGCATCATGTACTACAAACTGCCTTGCGCCTGTGGTAAAAGTTTTAGTTGAAGAATTCGGTCTAAAATCAGGATATATGACAACCGTTCACTCATATACTGCTGATCAAAAACTTCAAGATGCTCCACATAAAGATTTAAGAAGAGCGCGTGCTGCTGCTGAAAATATCGTTCCTACTTCAACTGGAGCTGCAAAAGCAATTGGCCTTGTAGTTCCTCAAGCATCTAACGTTTTAGATGGTATTGCTATTAGAGTTCCAACCTTAACTGGATCTTTAGTAGATTTAAGCGTTAGACTTGAAAAATCTCCTTCTGTAGAAGAGCTTAACGCTGCCTTTAAAAAAGCTGCTAATGAATCATTTAAATTTGAAACCGATGAAATAGTATCATCAGATATCGTTAACTCTCACTACGGATCAGTTTTTGATTCAAAACTAACAAACTTTGTTGAATCAAAAGACGGAAGATTATACAAACTATTCGCATGATACGATAACGAAATGTCATACGTATCGCAATTAGTTAGAGTTTTAGAATACTTCGTTTCTTTATAATTAAAAATCAAAAAAATAACAAACTTTTTTTCTTTTGAATTTAGTTTGTTGTTTTTTTGTATTTTTCAAAACTAAAAGTAAATAGATTTTTACTAAAAAGCTTATAATTATTAATATATAATTAAATGTATATAAATTTATATGTCAGTTTTTTGTTTAAATAGCAAATCATCTTAAGAAAAGTCATTACAATGAAAAAAACTAAAGCTCAAAAAGATCAACAAAAAAAATCGCAATTTAAAAAGAGATTTTGATTTACCTTTACATTTTTAGTCGGAAACTTAACAATTATAAGTTCTTCTTTAATTCCGCTTTCATTAAAATGAATTTGAGCTCCTCTTAATATAGAAGAGGATCTTGAAATTAATATTAAAGATGATTTAAATGGTTCAAGATTTATCTCAGAGATAAATAGTGATAACCTTCCAGAGTTTGTTAATGCATTTTTTAACAACAAACAATATTCAATTGATGATTTAAATTTAAAACTAGCAGGAGTTAATTACATTACTGGTTGAGTTTATGTTCAAGCTTCAGTAAAACCTAATGTTAAAGTAGCTAAAAAATATCAAGATGCAGTTAAACTATTTAAACTAGAATTTAAAAACTCACAAGTTAAATTATTCGATCCTAACGTGACAACATTTTCAATTAAACCTGAAAATAACACTAAAGAATTCACTAGCGAATTTCAAACTAGAGAAGATCTTGAAAGCTTTTTAAATAATGCAGATAATATTTCACTATCAGAGCTTCAAGATAAGCTTAATTTAACTTTTTTTGATAAAAATAACGTTCCGCTAAATTTATATACCGGAGCTGTAGTTACGCTAAGCAATCCTGTTAAATTCACTACCACATCATATGTAATGGATTATAAAATTACATGACAAATACCGGTAGCTAATGACGTATTTTACGGAAACTTATATTCATTTAGCTTAAATGGAAAATTAAATCTAAGACTAAAAGAAATAAATTCAATTTCAAGTTTATACAGTGATGTTGATGACATTGACTTTAAAAAACTTCAATCAAAAGAAATTTTTAAAAACCTTGAAGAGGTTCAAAACTTTTCAACCAGTATTGAAACTTTAGATCAATTCTATAACGTTCCTGATGATTTAGTAGTTAAAGGGCAAGACTTTAAACTAGGATACTACATTAATAAAACAGCACGAATTTTTGACGACGTTGAATCATTTTTAGATAACAGCAACTTAATATCAAGCGGTTACTTAACTAGAATGACCTACGATGATAAATATAAAGTTGTTATATCTAAACCTAATTTAGATACCTTTACTAAAGCATCATCTGAAAGCCAAAGAAAATACCTACAAAGCTTTAAGCAAAATAAAGCTCCAATTAAAGTAACTATTGCAAATACCGTCGATAGAACTGTAGAAGTATTTTATACCGACCTTTGATTTAATAAAAGTCCGCTTGTTAACGGAAAATATTTATTCTTTAATATGTCTCCTCCAGGTGATAAATTCGTCTACTATACAAAAGATGTAAATACTTGAAGAATACCTGGAGTTATAAAAACTCATGATAATAAACTAATTTTTAACGCTGATAAAAGGGTTAACAATAAAGATGATCGTGGGCATCTAGAACAAGACATGAGAGTATCTGAAGATGGTGGAAAAACCTGATCAAATCCTCAAACTATTGTTAGAATTTCAGCTAAAAATACCAAAGATGGTGCAAATAAAGGTCAAGTAATTGACGGAACCATGTTAGAGGTATTTGATAAAAGCATTAACAAGCATAAACTTTTATATGTTTTTGGAGTTTCTAGTTACTTACATACAGTTTTCCATGAAAGAACCATTAGAGATGATGGAAATACTTCAGGGCTAGTAAATAACAATAAGTGAATGCTATTTATTGATAAAGAAAATCTAAATCAAAAATTTGTAGCAAAACCTATTACAGTCGATGGTGATAGTAACTGATTTAAAGTATTTAAAGTTAAAAATAGTTCTGGTGTTCAATGAAAAGATATTGATGATAGAACCGAGCTTGACGAAGCTAATATAATAATTGATAACTCATTGAAAAACGGAACTATAACTGGAAATGTCTACGATAACGTTCCAAGTAATATCTTTAGCACTTTCGGTGAGCCTGGTAGAAATTCAAGATCATCAGCAATTTCAAAATATATATCAAAATACTCAATTTGAGATCAAAGATTACCATATTACTTTACTGGTAATATAATGCAAAAAAATGTTTACTTTGCAAATTCTAGATACTACTTTGATAACATTTTATGAACTTTCCAAGTTGAAAGTATCGATGGCGGAAAAACCTGAACTAATTTAAGAAACGTATCTCCATTTTTAAATAGAAAAGATCAAAGATGATACATAAATGGTGTTGGAAACGGAATTCAACTTAATCATCAACGTAATTCAAATGGAGATGTTATAGCAGTTTTCCCATTCTATCTTGCTAGCAAAACAAGGCAGGAACGTCCTAAATTAATGGCAACTAAAGATGGTGGAAAAACCTGATATGAACTTGCAGATTATCCATTTAAACTTCTTCCTCCTGGAGCTTCTGAATCATCTATAAGTGAAGATAGTAAAGGTAATTTATGATGACTTGCCAGAAGATCTGATGGAAGAGTTTTCACACTTATTAAATCAGAAGACGGTGGAAAAAACTGAAAAGTAATCTTTAACGATAAAAGAGGAATTTTTACAAAACAATTTATTGGATCTACTATCTTTAACATTAAAGCACTAGGAGAGAAATTAATTTTCTCAGCTAATGATAATGGTGGCGGAAAAATTTATCTAGTTGATATAAATAATCCTACAACCATTGAACCAATTTACACCATAAATAGAGGTTCATATGGTTATTCAACTACAGTAACTTTTAACGAAAATGATAACTACTTTGACGTATTAACTTTCTACGAGGTAAATAACCCTCAAAAAGGAAGAGACATCAACCTAAAAAGACTTAGAGTCTTTGTGGTTAGTTAATCAAAAGCAAAATAAGCTAATTAAAAATCACCAGAATTTGGTGATTTTTAATTATGAATTTTATTATTTTAGATATTTATCGGTGATAAATTCTGCGTGTTTTTTAATTTCTTCATCTTAGTATCTTCAGAATGGTTTTCTAGTGTAACCTGCATCTACTCCATGAAGACGCATAATAGCTTTAAGTGATTGCATTAATCCTTTTGAAATTAAATCTAGCACATAATCGTTATATGTATGAGTTAATTTCATTACAGCTTCCTTGTCATTAGCTTCTCATGCTTTAATGATTGCATTAGCGCCTTTAGCATTAACGTTATATGTAGATCCGATAAATCCTTTAGCTCCCATGGTTAGCCCCATCGCTAGAGCTTCATCTCAAGCGAACATGAAAAGTTTATCTGGGTATTTAGACATAAGTCTTTCAAAAGTAAATAAATCGGTTGCTCCATATTTTGAACCAATTACGTTTTTAATTTCAAGAAGCTTTCCAAATTGATCGGTAGATACTTTTTGTCCAGCTAATTGAGGAAGGTAGTAAATTAGTATAGGAATATCAGCTGCCTTAGAAATTTCTTCATAGTAATGATGAGTTTCATTAAATGAAAAGTTGTAGTAATATGGAGTAATAGCTGAAATAGCGTCGTATTTTAGTTCTTTGGCTAGCTTAGCTAGTTCTTTGGTTTCTTCAATATTTAAACTTCCAATTTGAGCTACTAGTGTCACTCTACCAGCGTTGGCTTCTGCAACTAGTTTCATTACTTCTTTTTTATCTTCAAATGATAGTAGTAAAAATTCTCCGGTAGATCCGGTGATATAAATTCCATCAACTTTTTGTTTTTCAACTAAAAAATTAACAACTTCTTTAACTCCAGCTTTATGTAATTTACCATCTTTGGTAAATGGGGTAACCATTGCGGGAAATAATCCCTTAAATTTATCAAAGTTATGCATCTTTAAAAATTATGTCCTTAAATTGTTTTGTTATAAATTGTGGCCTGGTAATAGCAGAACCTACCACCACCGCATCACTATTTAATAAAAGCGCTTTTCTAGCTAGCTCGGGAGTGTTAAAGCCGCCTTCGGCAATAAAGATTTTATTATTATCGTGAGCTAGCTTTATGGCTTTTTTTAAGAAAGTAAAACCTTTTTCAGTATTACTTTTATTTTTGGTTTCTTGTGTGTAGCCTCTTAGAGTTGAGCTAATAATGTCAAAGCCTAGAGATATTGCATTTTGCATTTCTTCAAGGGTCGCACAATCGGCCATTAGCTTTTGATTTTTAGCTTTATTTTTTTTGAAATATTCCACTAAAAACTTTAAATCCTGCTTTGGACGCTCTCTTAATGTAGCATCCAAAGCGATAATATCAACTTTGGTTTTAATAAGCTTTTTAAGTTCGGTTAATGTTGGGGTGATAAAAACTTCTGAATCGGGATAGTCTTTCTTAATAATTCCAATAACTGGAACTTTAAAGTTTTCTTTAAGGATCAAGTTAATATTAGAAACTTGACTGGTTCTAATTCCTTGCGCTCCACCTTGCATGGCACTTCTAGCCATTTTTAATACAGTAGTTTTTCCATACATTGGCTCGTTTTCAAGTGCTTGACAAGAAACTATAAATTTGGCATTAAAATTTTTCATTATCATTGAATTTTTAATACAAATTTTTTAAATTTATCTCTAGAAGAGATATATTTAGGAACATGTCCTTCTTTAGGTAAAAATAAAAGAAATTCATGCTTTGTAGGCGCTAAAAGATTTCTTTCATTTGGCAGTTCAAATAATTGAACATCGTTTTCCTGGCTATAATCGTTTTTTTTGTGAGTTAACTCACTTTCGTAGAGATAGTAGAATTTTTCTCTTTCATCTACTACTATATGCAAGTCTGCATATACTTGGTGAACTTCGTATTGTTTGTTTAAATCATCATAGCCTTCAACATCAACGTGAAAGCCATAGACTTTTTTACCATCGATTTCAAAAACTCCTTCTGGTAGATGATTTAAATCTAAATTCGAAAGTCACTTGATTGCTTTATCAAAATTTTTGTTTAAATTTTGATACCTTGAAATATTTTCAAGTTTATCGTAAATCATTTTATCTCCTGAATTTAATGCTATACAATAATATTTTATTATAATTTTAGTAATGAGTGCTAAAGTGATTTTTGCCCTTGATATCGGGGGCACTTCTATTAAATATGGAATTATAGATTTCAAATACGATATTTTATTTTCATCTAGCGTTAAAACCAAAAAAGAAAAAATGATCTTTCAGGTTGAAAAGCTAATTCTAGAGGCCAAAAAAAGCTACGATTTTGACTACGTAGCAATATCATCAGCAGGAGTAGTTGATAGCAACAGTAACAAAATAACCTATACCAATAGCGACTATAGAATTTGAACCGGCTTTGACTTTAATATAGTAGCTAGAAATACCAATACTAAAATCGCAATGATCAATGACGCAAATGCTGCCGCGCTTTCAGAGTTAGTTTCTAAAAAACACGATAGCTTCGTATCTATCACCCTAGGAACTGGCCTAGGCGCTGGAATAGTTTATAACGGAGAGATTTTCCAAGGAAAAAACTTTCTTGGCGGAGAAATAGGAAATAATTTAGCTTTTAAAAACCAAAAAGAAAAAATCAATGAAGGGCTTTCTTTTTCTAGATTTAATAAAAAAATATCGCAAAAATTTAAAATTAAATCTAAAACTCCAAGCGTATATTATCCAAAGTTATATAAAGAAAATCAAAACTTTAAAGTCTTATTTAACAACTACGCATCTAAGCTTGCTTATTGAAGCTTTGTGATAGCTATAATTTTAAACGTAGATCACGTATATATCGGTGGAGCATTTAGCTTTGTAGATGATTTTTTATTTGACAAAGCTAAAGATATCTTTATTTCAATGCAAGATGATTCTCCATATAAAATTAGCTTTTCTAAAGCTAGTTATAAAAATAACGCCGGAATAATCGGCGCTACATATTTTTTAAAACAAAAATTTAATCTAGCTTAGCTTTTTCACCATCAAAGTAGTGAAGCTTAACATTAAAATCTTTATCAATTAATACAAAATTTGCTTTTGTATTAATTTTTATTCTACCTAAGGTTTTGCTTTTAAGGCTTTTAGCTACGTTATATGAAGAAAATTTAACTAGCTCGCTAAAAGAGCATTTTGTTGCCTTATAAAAATTTTTAAGAATTAAATTATAAGGCATGCCGCTTCCTGCTAGAGTAGAGCTATCTTTAAGATAAAAAAGATAGTCTTTTTTTTCTACTTCTAAATTATTAAGTTTATAAATTCCATTTTTAGAACCTTTATTAGGAAGTGAATCTGATACCAAAACTATATTACTATCATCAAAGCTTTGATATAAAAAATTTAGCGTTTGACTTCTAACATGAGTTAAATCAGAAATTATTTCAATTAAATAATTTCTATTAGTATCTTCTAAAACGCTATTAACTAAACTTTTATTTCTTTGGTGAAAGCCTGACATTGCATTTAAAAAATGAATAACTCTTTTATATTTATTATCTTTTAAATATTTGCTATCGAAATTATTATCATTAGAATGCCCTAGCGCAAAGTTTATCTGATCGTGATACTGATTCAGCATTTTTTTATTTTGGCTGTATTCTGGCGCTAGTGCTAAATACACAGGAATAAATTTTGATACCTCGCTAAAAAACTGTGCTTCTTTAGTTGATAAATTTTTAATTAAGTTTTCATCATGAGCGCCATTTTTTTCTTTTGAAATATAAGGCCCTTCTAAATATCAAGCTAGAAATTCTTTTGGATATTTTTCTGTGAAATAGCTAGCTATTTTTTTAATATCGCTATAGCTAGCAGTTACAGTAGTTGCAAAAACATGGCCAACACCTTCTTTTTTGATTTCTGCTAGGTATTTATTTAATTTATCTTGAATATTTTTTTCTTTTAAATCGTTAAAAGAAAAATCATATCCTCCATGGGTATGTGAATCAATAAAACTTGGCATTAATATATGGCCGCTATAATCAAGCGCATCTTTAATATTGCATTTACCTTTATTAACGCTTTTTATTATTCCACTGTTACTTAATACAACATAACCGATAAAGCTTTCTTTATGGGTTGCTATTAATAAATTTTTATAACAAATCACAAGCTGCCTCTAAATCTAGATATAGTGTAACTTTATTATGCTTTAATAGTGCCGAAGCTGGTAGAGAAGTGTCAAAATCTTTTAATTTAAGCAGTTTTTTAATGGGATCGCATTTAGAGCTACCAAAAGCAATTAAAGCGATTTCTTTAGCTTTTAAAATAGTGCTAAGACCCATTGAATAAGCCTGCCTTGGCACTAAATCTTTATTTGCAAAAAATTTAGCGTTAGAATCTATTGTAGATTGTGCTAAATCTACTATAGAAGTTTTAGACTCTAGCGGAGTTCCAGGCTCGTTGAAGCCTATGTGGCCATTGGTTCCAATTCCTAGAAGCTGAAAATCTATTCCACCTTTTTTATCTATCAATTCATCATAGCTGTCATAATTATTTTCTAAAGGGAAATGCGTTTGTGATTTATCTATTCCTACTTTAGAAAATAAATTTTCATTCATAAAGTATCTATATGATTTTTTGCTAGTTTCATCTAAATTTAGATACTCATCTAAATTAAAAGTTTGAATTTTTGATAAAACTAAATTTTTTTCTTTTGCCTTTTGAGCAAAAAAACTATATAAATCAAGCGGGCTATCACCGGTGGCTAGGCCTAGATTAAATTGGGGACTTTTTTCTAATAAAGACACTAAAAAAGAGGCTAGAAATAAACTAGCATCTTTTTTATTTTTAAAGATTTTTACTTTGAGGTTATTATCAAAAGATAATTCTTTTACGATTAATAATTTATTCATAATACATCCTAAGGTATTTCCTTAGAATATATTATAATAAATAATAGGTGGATTGTTCTGCCAGGAACTTTTACCTAAATAATTTTCTTTGGTTATAGATTTGTATTTTTAATTTTTTATAAAAATACATGCAAATTATATAATATTCCAAAAAAAATAATTAATAAATTTTTAAAAATTTTTTAAGGATAAAATGCATAAATATAGAAAAGACGGTTTAAGTCAGTCTAAGGCGTTTTTCTACTGTTTAGGACTAGGATTAATTGGTGGAGAGTATTTTTACTTAAAGCTAAAAAAAACTTGCACTAATTAAGCTAGCTCTTGCGTTTGTAGGTGCTACAATTATCTTCGTAACACTTGTTGTACTTGCAAACACTCAAAGCCCAGTATTAAGCGATGAAACAAAAAAAGCTATTGATTTAAAAACAGCTAATGTGTTTAACCAATTTATTGACAAACACCAAAATACGCAAGCATTACTTCCAGCTTATGTAGTAGGCGGACTGTTAATAGCTTCTAATGTTGTATGAACTATATATAATGCAGTTTTAATTCACAATGGTGAATTTAAAGATAATAAAAAGCAAAAAATATCACAATGAACAGAAACTCAAGAATCATACCTTGAGCACTTATTAACTAAAGGCGAAAACTGGAGACATTAATGAATGATATTAAAGAAATCGTTAAACCTTCTCTTGCAACCGCTGATTACGTTGTTATTGCTTTATATCTAACTGCAGTTTTAGGAATTGGATTATTTTTCTTTATTCAACAAATTAAAAGAAAAAAACAAAATTCCGTAAACAACTTCTTCACCGGAGAAGGTAAAAACCCTATTTGAGTTGTTGGTTTCTCAATTTGAGCCACAATTCTATCTTCAAACTTTTTCCTTGCGGCAACAGGTAACGCTATTGCAACAAGATGAATGTGAGCCGGAGCCAACATTTCACTTGTAGGAATTACTCCATTTATAGCATTATTTGTCGTACCTTTCTATCGTAGATTAAAAGAAAGTACCGCATATTCATATCTAGAAAATAGATTTAACTATGCAACTAGAGTACTTGCATCTGGATTATTTATTGTATTCCAAATCTTTAGAGTAGCGATTGTTTTATATGTTCCTACTCTAGCTATGACAACTGTTTCAGACGTTAATCCAGAATTTATACTATTAGGTCTTGGAATTGTTGTTATATTAATTACAATGTTTGGTGGTTTCAAAGCCGTTGTTTGAACCGATGCCGTTCAAGGATTAATCCTTGGAATGGGAATGGTTTTAGTGCTATTTTTCGCACTAGGTAAAACCAACTGAAGTTCAAGCCACGTATTGCTACAAAAACCACTTACTATAGAATCATGAAAAGTAACACTAGCAAGTGGTGGTATTGGATTCATATTCGTATATAACATCATTAACTCTTTATATGCTTTCACATCATCACAAGATGTTACCCAAAGATATAAAGGGACAAAAACTATTGGTGAAATTAGAAAAACCTTATATATTGCTGCCGGACTTGGAATATTTACAGTTTTAATATTCTTCGGTGCTGGAGCTGCAATATATACATATGTTTCATCACAAGAATCAGTCACTGTAAAAGAACTTAAAGAAATTGCTAAAAATGCTGATGGTAAACTACCTGCAAATCTAGTTGGGCTTCAAGATAGTGATCTTGTCGGTCAATTAGCAGGTCAAAAAACTATAGGACAAATTGATAACGTTAAAGCTGTTCCATTCTTTGCTAAAGGTGGAATAGAGCAAGGCGATAAAGTTTTTGCTTACTTTGTTGTTAAAGTTCTTCCTCAAGGAGTAGTAGGAATTATAATATCTGCTGTTTTAGCTGCTGCACAATCTACTATTTCATCAGGACTTTCAGCGGTTTCAAACTCAATTATTGTTGACTTTGTTGATAAAACACAATGAGGAAAAGGACTTTCTGCTAAATACAAAGCAAACCTTTCAAGACTATTAGTTTTATTATTTGGTTCAGTTTCACTTGGTGGAGGATTATTCCTTCTCGCAACTAAACAACAACAAATCTTTAACTATATAACAGGAACAGTTGGACTTCTTAACGCACCTGTTGTTGGAGTATTTGTTCTTGGAGTATTTACCAAAAGGGTTAACGGTAAAGGATCAGTTGCCGGAATTGTATTAGGATTCTTAGTTGCCTTTCCACTATGAGTATTTACTCAAGGCTTCGTGCCAAAAGAACTTAGAATAGAATTTGCTGGTGTATGATTAACAATTACTTCATTCCTTACAGCAATCATTACTGCCCTTGTAGTTTCAAAACTAACAGGAGATGCAGCCGCAATGAACAAAAGCATTGCTAATAAATCTTACTGAACTAGAACTAAAGAATTTAAATACCTAACAGAACTAGAAGAAAACTTAGAACAAGTAAGTAAACTAGTTAAAAAAGGTAAACTTTCTAAAGAATTTGAAACCAGATACCACGCTGTATTTGAAAAAATGCAACACGTAGTTGACGCTCAATAATTTAAAAATAAACGAAAAATCAGCCAAATGGCTGATTTTTTATACTAGTTATTTTGTCTATTAGTAATTATTTTGTGAATTAAATTTATTTCTAGAAAATAAATTTATTAACTAAACCAAAATGAAAGGAGGTTAAATAATATTGATAAAAAAATACAAACGAAAGATTAATATAATTATGACCGGCAATTTAAAAAAATTAAAGGAAAAGTCTAGAAAAAAAATTAAAAATTCTAGAAAATAAAGAAAACAAGGTCAATTTTATATTTATTGTTAAAAATTTAAATAAAGAATTTTTGTTACAAAATATGTCTAATAATTAGAAAGGAAAAGGTTGAAAATCCTTACGTGACGAGAATTATTATTTTTTAACGAAGAGTATATATGTAGTAATTTTTTTACGATTTAACACGAATAGACTATTTAATAATTTTTACGAAAATATAATTTTATTGAGAATTTTGTGCGATTTTAGAATATACACTAAATATTTTGAAATAATTGCAGCTAATTTACAAAATGTAAAGTAACTGCATAATAATTATATATTAAAAAAAGAAAAAATGCTAGCATTAACTAACATTTTTTTAATTATTTTGAGCTATGATGATTGTCCGGCAGTTACTCTAGGAAGTCCTGGAACTGGTGGACGATCAATATCGTATGCATATTGAAGATCGTATCTAAATAGATTTCTAGTTCCTCCAACACGAGAGATATTTCATAATGTATCAACTTCCATTAAAGGTATTACAGGAGCTGCATCTCTTATTATTTTTTCAAGACCAGCTACTATTTCAATAACTTTATTTTCATCGTATCCTTGGGTTTTTTCTTTATCAGTGAATTGATAACTAAAGAAGTTTGAATATCTATCTTTGTATTGGAATTCATCTTCATCATCTCGTCTTTGAGAAAGCTCTTTAATTTTGTCTCAGATTTCTTGTGAAACTCCTAAACGTTTTCTGGTTTCTTCTTCGGTTTTAGCTACTAGGCTGCCATTTACTAAATCTTTAGAATCTGCTAGGCTATCGAAGTATTTTTTATAGGTAAATCCACCAGATGGGTTTAAGTTAAATCCGGTTGTTTTCGAGTTTTCACGGTTAATTCCATCTTCAACAAAGAAGGCTTTAACGTATGAATCAATTTCTGTTCCAAAGCTATCAAAGTTTTTATAGGCAATATCAAAATCACCTTCTTCAACTTTAGAAATATAAACGTTTTCAGGAAGCGCTTTTAGCTCTAAGTTAATAAAGTTTCCAAATAAAAGCTCTAGTGAGTTTTTAAGGACAAGCCCTACGTTACGTTGCTCTTCGGTTGAATTAAAGATATAAGTTAAATTAACTTGTTTTAGACCTGGATGTTTTGCTTTGAAAACTTCCATATAGTGTTTTGCAACTTCAGGACGATATCCTTGATCGGTTCTATTGGTTGCTTCAAATTTATAGTTTTTAGATAAGTGATCTCCATAGCTATAGTTTTGAAGTGGCACTTTTTGATCAGTTGCATAGCTTCCTTTAGGAGTTGTTCATTGATCTTGGAAACCAAATTCAATTGCAGTTCCATCTGATTTATGCGCGTTACCAAATCCGGTTCATGTTATAACTGGATAAGAGTTATTTCACCCTGAGTTAAATAGCATAACTTCACGGTTAATTGCATAATAAAATGCATTTCTTAAATCAGGATCGTTTATATATGAATCTTTATTGGTTTCTTGATCTAAATTGAACATAAACCCAAGTGTTCCATACCCTGTGGTTTTAGACATTAAGTTTCTAAATTCAGGATCGGCTCAGAATTTTTTCTGCAACACTGATGGAATTTTTGCAAAGGCAATATAACCATCTGAAAACATTGCAGATTCTAAGTTTCTTTCATCGTTAAAGTAGATTTTTATTTTATTAGATATGGTTCTATTAACATTGAAATATGATTGGTTTTTAGCTAGAGTTAGCGAACCTTGAGATCCTAGAATTAATGAATCTATTAAAAATGGACCATTGGTTAATATACTTCTTTTATCTTTTCCAAAGTTTTGAATTCCGCCTAGTTCATTTTCAACAAATGCTCTATTTATAGGAAGTCAGTTTCTATTTAAATCGTTAATCATATCATCGATTGACTTTGGATTAGACTCGGCATATTCAACTCTAAATTCATGCTCATCTCTTGCGAAGATTATGTATTTTCCAATTAGCCTTGCATCTTCATAACTTTGGAAGTTTGAAGAGTCAATTCTAGCATACTGAAATACTTGACGAGGGTCAATGTATGGATTTCTTCTTAAAACTAAATCGTTTCCGTCTTCGTCTTTAAGAGTTATAGTATCTCCATCAGAAGGATCGACGTCTTTGTTGTCTTCTAGTTTTAATAAGTTATATAAGTCTTTATTTGAGATATTGAAAAATAATCTACCACTTCAGAAACCAACATTAAGCGCTGCTTGTTGAATTTTTTCAACGTCTTGCTCATCTCCTTCATTTTGTGAAGGTCAAAGGTAGTCTTTATTGCTTAATTGGTTTCCATTTTCGTCTCTGGCATCTACTTTATATTGTCATTTGCCATTGACTTTTTCATAAGGAGGATATCCTCATGGGTTTTTATAAGTTGTTCCGAATTTTTTAAGGTATTCGTTTTGTAGTGAAACAAATTGATCAAGACCTTTAATATCACGAGAGAGAAGATCTATTTGTTTTTGTGAACCAGTATTAATATCAGCTATATAGTGAATGTAATCAAGAAAATCATCAACAGTTTGCACATCACCATTACTTCAACGACTTCTTCCATCGTTAAGGGTAATGGTATAGGTTATTACCCTAGCATTAGGAGTAAAAAGACCTCTTCCTCCACGAGCGCTAAGCGCCTGGAATGATCCAGCACCAACATCAATTCCAAAGTTATCAAATGGATATGATCTATCACTTTGGTAGTTGTTATTTTCCAAGTCAGGACTATTTACGTATTTTTCAAGGCTTACTGAGTTGTTATTGTTTCCATAAACTCCAAAAGTAAGCGGAGTTTTACCTAAAATAGCCTGAAGTTCGCTAACTGGGCCAAATTTATAAACAGTGTCAACTAAAGAAGGAACGATTAAATCAACAGATTTATATAAAACGTAATTAAGTGAGTTAAGCGAAGGAGCTGAAAGCCCTAAGTCATAGTCTAACTTTTTATTGTTAGATAGTAGCGGCGTAGGTTCTTTGCTTGCATTGCTAGCACAAGAAATGGCAATGGCAGGAGCCATTAAGCTTGATAGCGCTAGTCCTAGAGAATATTTTATTTTTTTCTTCATTAAGTTGTTTTTCAATCTTTAGCAAGTGAGTCAAGAAGTTCTTGCTCGGTTCTGCTAAGGGTTTCTCCTAATATTGCTTTATCTAATACGCTTTTGATTAATTGTTCTTGATTTTTAGTGTGTTGTCATCCGTAGTGTTGGGTAAGCAGAATTGCACAGTTACATACAAAGCCTTGTTTTGGATCTCTTTGTTCTAGGTTCAATCTAGCTTCAGCAATTTTAACGTTATCACTTTTTGTGCTTGGCCCTTTGTAAGCGTCTGCATAATTGGTGTTTTTAAGGTTAATTGCTGTAGCAGTAGTAACTGCTGCTAGCGCTAATACTGATGCTGATGATACAAGAATTAATTTAAGTTTTTTGTTTTTCATAAAACTCCTAGTTTGAATTGAATTGGTCTTTTACGTTTAATACTGCTGAATGTGTTCCGTCGGTGTTTTCCACTTTTTGAACAGTTAAAGGTGACTGGTTAAATAATTTACCGTTTTCCGCCATAGATACTAGGCTTCCTAAATCTACATCTTCTAGTTTTTCTTTGTTTGAATTTGCAAAGTAAACGTTGTATGTATTTCCAGGTGAAACTAGCCGATTTCTATATTGTGAAACTAAGGCATAATCTGATACTCAAGAAGCAAAACCAACTCTTTGAGTATTTGTTTTTTTGTCAAGATATGGCTCGTCTTTTATGTAGTGACGATTCACGTCTGTATAGCCATTTTCAGGCGCTTGTTTGGTGTAGTAGAATAGGTTATTAGTATGCGATACATGCACTGGAAGATATGAAACTTCTTTAGTTGCTGTATTTTCAAATGCAAGGTATTTTAGATCTTGAGATTTTTCTAAATCAAAGTATCCATAGAAGGCTACCGCATCTTTATCACTATCTCTTCAGAATCCTGAAAGGGTTCTATCTCCAATTCCTTGTGATTGGATTAAGTACTGTCAGTAAGCTTTAGCTCTTGAAGTAACGGTCTGTCCAAGAAGGTCTTTAATTCTAATTGAATTATCTTGCTTGTCTAGACCGTGTTCATCATAAAGCTCTCAGTTAAGTTTGGTTCTATAGAATCTATCTTTATATCAACCATTGTTAAAGCTTCTTATTTTTCCAAAGAAGTTGTTGGTGTATTTAGGTAGTCAGTAGAAGTAGTTATCTCTTTTTGATGACTCGTAGTTAGGAAGTCCATTTTTAGCTGCTCTATTTCTATTGTTTTGTTCCACATAATATGGAATCACATTAGAAGTAAGCATGTTATTTGTTACCTCAGAATCCACTTGGAAGTTTTGATATTTATTTGATGCGGTTGCATCTACTATATATTCTAGCCCGGTGGTAACTTCGGTTATTCCAGAAATATAATCAGGACGGTTTCCGTATTGATCATATGATGGAGTATAAGTAGTTTGTAGGTAATCACGGTTTATTTGCTCAGCGTATGAATATACATAATCTGAGAATATAGATCCGGTTTCTGAAGATATCTTAGTGCTAAAGTATAAATCAACGTCAGATGAAACTCCGTTTCTTACGGTTAGCTGTCCTGCCTCTTTGTTAACGAAACCTCTTGAAGTTTTTGCATCTGGCAAGAATCATGTAATTCCGGTTAATAAGTGTAGATCAAATAATGTTAAGTTATCGTACATTATTTGATGTTTATCAAAGTATTCTTTAACGAATTTTAGATATCTATCAACGTTTCTATTATCATCTGCATCTGTAACAGTTAAATCAACAAAGCTTGATTTAAGGTTATCAACCCCAACGTTTTTATCTAAAACTCATAAATTATCTCTTTTAGCAAGGAAATCTTTAAGTTGGTAGTCTTTTGCAAATGGAACATATCCAGATCTTAAAAATCTTTGCATTGCTTGGTTTGCAACTTCTTGTTTTGTTTCTGATAGAGGCTTTGAGTATAAGTCAATTAAATCTTGACGTTCTTTATTGGTAAATAATCTACCTTTATAGTTTTGTAAGAAGCTTAAGTATCTACTTCTAAATGTTTCTAGATCTAAACGAGCTTCAACGTAATCGATATCTCAATTAAGAACTTGTTGTTTTGTAGCTGCATCATAAGTTGCTTTTGCTTTTTCATAATCAACTGTCATGAAATCAAACATTTCTTCTAAATCATTAAGAACTCTTTTATCTTTTCCAGGGCTTAATTTAATAGCTCCAAAAACACCATTTTGAACATCGCTTACACCAAAGTCAGTATTAACAACTAAAGTTTGAGCATTTCTTTTTGATAGATCAACTTTTGTTGTTTCATCTGGTGATTCAGCTTCTATTTCAGTTCCATTTTCATCGGCAAAGAAATATGCTGTTGCAAATTGTTGTCCGTCATTATCTACTGCTCCGATTGGACGCATTCATGGTGCATAGTCACTATAAATTCTACCGTTTAGGTTTTTAAATCAAACAAGACCATTAACCACGTTACTAATGCTTATTGGAGTATTGTTTAAAAATGACGAACTCTTGTATGGATCTTTATATGTTGTTTCTTTTGTATTTGTATTGTATACAACTCTTCTTTGAGCAAAGTTAGGAACATATTGGTGAGTACTATTTAAAAATAGTTTATTCCCACCTAATGTATCAACAACATTATATTCAGGTAAATGTCCTCTTCATGCATATGATGTTTGCATGAATACGTCAAATACTTTTCTTCTTTCAGCTTCAGTTCTTATTTGATTTTGTTTAGCACTTCTTTCTTGAGGAGTTAAAGTTCTAGGGAATAAAGTTAAAAATTCTGTTAAGGTTTCATTAACTTCTGCTATTGAAAGTCCAGGGAATCTAACTGGGAAGTTGTAAGCATATTCTCTAGTTTTTGTTAAAGCGCCTTCATCAAATATTAATGCATTACGGTAACTTTCAGGACCATAGAATGAAGTTTTAGCAAAATATAATGGTCAGTAGGTAATATTATAATCATCGGCTTCTGCAGTTCTGAATGTAAATTCATCATTACCAAATAAACCATTTGTTCATGATCTTTTGTTTACAAAGTTTTTGTAGAATTCAGTAGCTTTTGAATATTCACCATTTACTAATTCATCTTGAGATGTATATCTAAGTGAATATGGAACGGCATTAGTTATTTGAACGTTGGTATCTGTTATAGCAGTACCGGTGTTTCATCCATTTGAACTAAATCTTTTAACGATGAAGTTATTAACGTTTTCGTTAAATTCACGTTCGATTCTTTTTAACTCTGAGAATTGCGCAGTTGTTAAAACGCTTCCTTCAGGAATATTTACGTAAAGTTCTCCGTTTTCACGTCTAACTTTATTTGAAGTAAGTTTGAATAATCCATTTTGTGGATCGTATGGCACGAATTTAAATAATACAAATCCACCATTGCTGTATTCAATTTTTTGACCTAAACCATCTTTTAGATAGTCTTTAATTTGATCATTACTTGCATCTTTAAAGGTATATCCAGTAGGAGAAGAAGTATCTACTTGGAAGTATTGAGCAGTTCCTTCTATTGTAGGGTTAAGTGTTCCAGATTGCTCGTCAAATGCATTTGTTAGTCAAAGATCGAATAAGTCAACATTATCAGAAAGATTGTAGTCTTTTTTTCTTTCTTGTAATGCTTTTTGTAGACCTTCAAAGTTTTGAAGGAATCTTCTTTTTGGGTTAGTTAAAGCACGAACTATACTTGGATCAGCTTTAGGTGCTCCTCAAACATCACTTTGAGTTTCGTAGGCATAGCTTCCATCTTTTTTCTGGAATCCATAGTTAACAAAGTTTCCAGTGTTTGATTCAGGAAGAGAGTTTATTTCTTTTTCACCTTGAGCGTAAAGGTTTGTAGTTTTAGCTTCTAAGTGAGTTCTAGCTCTTAAATATAAGTCTAGATTTTCCTTAGAGATAAAGTTTTGAATATTAGTTGCACCTCTAGGGCTTTGCGCAGAAGCTAGAACTGGATCGTATTGCTTATCTCCTAAGTCTTGGGCTCCGGTTAGAGTTATATGGTGACCGTATTCGTGAGCTCCAACGAAACGAAGGAAATCACTTGACATTCCTTTGAATTTAGGATCGCTTAGTTTTAATACAGCTCATAGACCGATATTATCATCTGAGCTAAATCCTTTGTATGGACCATCTTCTAATTTATATTCAACAACACCTTGGTCGTTTACTTTTTTAACAACGTGAGGCCCGGTTCTATCTGATAATAAATAAGGCATTTTTCTTGAAATATTATCAAGAAGATTTTGGTAGGCACTGTAGTAAAGTGTGAAAGTTCTTTCTCTTTTGCCTTCAGGGATAACGATATCACTATCTAGATTTACTAAGTATGGATCTAGATATTTAACATATCCTGCTTTTGAAAATAGCTCTTGGACAAAATCTCAATCTCTATCGCTCATTGATTTAGCATCAACGCTGTATCTATATTTAGCATTATGAGTTAATAAATCAACTGTTAAAACTCCATTTTCTACAGAAATATCTGATACTCTAGCTTGTGATAATAAGTTTGTATCAAAAGCTGGAAAATCAACTTTTCCTGTTTCTGCGTCTTTAAAGTTTCTCTCATCAACTAAACTTGCATAGTTTTTGGCGAATTCAACTTCTTTTCCATTAGGTGAAAATAAAGTTAAATTTTTCTTATCATTTAGATCAACAACTGTTGCTGCCATAGCATCAGTTGCATCACTTTTAACAGGTGCTTCTGGCACCATTAAACTTGTTTGAGGCGTTGCTGGCTGAGTAGCTCCAGGAAATCCTGGTGCAACTGCAGATGCGGTATTTTCGGTATTTTCTGTTGAGCTTTGCTCTTGAGTTTCACTTTGTTCTTGAGACTCGCTTTGATCTTGTTGTGGTTGAGGGCTTTGGTATAGGTTAAATGTTTTTCCAACAAGGCTTTTTAGATCGTAGTAGTCTAAAAAATCAACAGTTGGCTGGCTGAATTCGTATTTTTCTAATTCATCTAAGTTTGATAAAGCTTGCGCTGAATAATCATAATCTGTAACTAAAAGAGTTTCATCTGGAGTATATAATGCTTTTTTAATTGCGTCAAGTTCTGCTGCTACTTTAGCTTTAGCATCAGTATCATTTGCATTGGTTTGAAGATCTTCTAAAACTTTAGCTTCTAGAGCTTCTTCAGCTTTTTTAGCTGCTTCTATTGCACCATCACCTTTAGCTGCATCTACAAAACGTAGATATAGCGCCATTCTTCCGTTTCTTGTAACTGGAAGATTTTTTAAGTCGGTTTCTTTTTCTTCGCTTGGTGTTAAATCTAGTGAAGCTAATTCTGGATAGGTTTTGCTTAGTAAATCAGCGTTAGCCATTCCAAGACCTGATACGTAGTATTCTTTAAGTTTTGAAGAATCAAATACAAAAGAAGGATCTTTTAAAAGATCTCTAAGTCTTGCTTGAGCCTCGCTTTGAGAGCTAGCGCTTTCAGGGTCGTATTCTTTTAAAAATACTACTTGTTTTACGCCAGCTTCTGAATCGCTATAAACGTAAAGTTTTCTATTTTGAAGTCTTTGCGCTGCTAAAAGATTTCTAAATTTGATGTTACTTTGTTGAGTATTTCTAGGTTCATTAGCTAGGATGTTTAATTTTTTAGCATTTTTAAGGAAAAAGTCAAGTTCTTCTTCGGTTATTGATACTGAATTTAAACGATATAGTAGAGAATCTTGAAGGTTTCCTTCTCCGGCTAAAAATGAATATAGAGAAAGAGACCCAAAGAAAGCATCAGGATAGAATTTTATGGTTTGAAGTTCTTTATTAGCGTTTAAGTGTTGCCCTAGTGTTATAGAGTTACCATCTCTTTGAACTCCTTTAACTATGCTAAATGATTTTAGTGTTAACATGTCAGGTCCTCATGATACGTTTTTAACAAATCATTGAGCGAATTTTAGAAATTCATGAGGTGGAACCGCTTCTAGATATTCATTGTAGAACTTAAATGAACCATAGCTTATCTCAAGTACTGGTAAAAATCCATTTTGTAGGTAAAATACATTGAAAAAATCCTCATATTCATATGATCTTCCATTATATGTCACTCTATCTAGATTATCTTGACCGTCTTGGTATTTTCCAAAACTAGCAACGCTAGTTTTTTTATCTTGAAGTAGAAATTTTAATTCTGGGCTAGAATCTTTAGCTAGAAATACATTTACTAATTCATTTTCAGCAGGGTTAAGCGCTCCTTTAGTTTGGCTAGAGTTATCGCTATATAGCTTTACAGCTCCAAGCGAGACACCACCGGCTACTAAAAAGCTAACTGCCGCAATTAAGTATTTATATACGTGTTTTACTTTTGCCACTTATACTCCTTTATTGGTGTAATTCTTTTAATTTTTGATGATATTTTTGTCACATTTTTTTAATTAAAGGTGGAAGCTCGTATTTAGGCGCTTTTTCATCAAGAAGCGCACTTTTTACGTAGTGAGTATCAGAGATTTGATACATTGCAGGTTCTACTTCTAAATCCACTCCTAGAGCGTAGTCGTTTCTTACTGCAAAGGCATCACCTTTAATGTTATTCAGCGATGATGGAACGCTACCACGAATTGTAGTTAGCTTTTCAGAGTTGTTAAAATCTGGCATTGACATTATTAGCCCTCATGAATAAGGATGTTGTGGATGCTCTAAGATTTCTTCTTTGGTTCCAGTTTCTACGATTTGTCCAGCATACATTATGCTTATAAAATCACTAATAGAAGCCACCACCCCAAGATCGTGGGTTATGAAAACTATTGCAATTTTTAGCTTTTCTTGAAATTCTCTAACGATATCAAGAACAAGCGCTTGAACGGTAGGATCTAAGGCTGTGGTAGGTTCGTCCATTACCAAGATTTTTGGCTTAAGACTCATTACGCTAGCGATAGCTATCCTTTGAATCATACCTCCAGAAAGTTCATGAGGGTATGCGTTCATGATTTTTTCAGGATTATTAATTTTTGTCATCTTAAGGTATTCAAGCGCTACTTTTTTAGCTTCCATTTTGGTTTTAACTACCTTATTAATTAATAGTCCTTCGGTTATTTGTTTTCCAACTTTCATGGTCGGATCTAAAATTGACATCGGGTTTTGGAAAACAGCTGAAACTATAGTTCCTCTAATTTTACGATTCTCTCAATCGGTAAATGTAAAATCTTGAACTTCGTTGTTAAATAACTTAATTTTTCCAAAGTCAATTACTGCGTTATTTCCGGTTAATCCGTAAAGAAGCGATGTAATAACAGATTTTCCTGAACCTGATTCTCCTATTATCGCGTGAACATAACCTTCATAAATTTTAAGGCTAGTTCCACGAAGAACCACGTTTTTTTCTTTAGGGTTAGCTGGATTTAAAAATGATAGATGGATATCTTCAATTTCAGCTGCAACCACGGTATCTTTACCAAAAACTTTTTCAGTTTTGGCATTTTTAATAAAATCTTGAAGTCTGAATTCTTTTTTAGCAAATCTTAGCTTTTCTAAAAAAGATTTGTAATTATTTTCAACTTGTTTTCATTTAGAAACTTTTTTATGATGAGTAAAACTATCTTTTAATTCATGATAGGTATTTTTATTTTCATGCTTTAACGGTTTATCGTAAAGCTTTGAATAACCTTTAAATTCTTTATTCATAATTTACTCCTATTTTTTCTTATCTAATTTATCTAGATTTCAAGATCTTCTTGATTCTTGAGCAGTTCTAGCTGAAGATACTTTGCTATCGTTTCTAAATTCTTCAAGTACGCTATCTTTAGCGGTTTTTGTATTATTTAATTCTGAATGAAGTTGACTTTTTGAGTTGGCTTTATTAGATTTATCTTGTAAATTTGCCTCAGGCTTAGCTTTAGGTACTTCCTTTGTAGCAGGCGCTGCTGCTTTAGGATCTAATGGCTTTGCTTGAGCTGGCTTAGATTGCATTGGTTTAGCCTTAGCTGGTTTTGTAGCTTTAGCTAAGCTTTCTTTTAGTTCTTTTAATTTAGCTAAAAGACTGCTAGATAATGGTTTTTTAGTTTTAGCATCTTTACCAAAAGAATGAGTCTGAATGTCAAATTCTGATTTTGGCGCGTCTTTTCTAGTTGAAAGCTGGTCATATTTATTTGCTTTTCAAGCTGAGATTTCTTCTTTGGTAGCAAATACGTAATGCTTATTACCTAAATCGTTTCAAACTGGTTGGACTTCTTTGGTGTATTTATGCATTGAAGGATCGTATACAAATCCTATTAGGCTTCCTTTTTTAGACTCTATCGAAGGAACAGCGTCAAGCAGAGATTTTGTATAAGGGTGAAGTGGGTTTTTAACAACTTCATGAGTTGGCCCTACTTCTAAAAGGGTACCTTTATATATAACTGCTATTCTATCTGAGATATACTCAACCATTCTAAGGTCGTGAGCTATAAATAAAATGGTAAGGTTGAATTTTTCTTTAAGTTCGTTAAAGATATTAACAACTTGAGCTTGTATCGAAACATCAAGCGCTGAGATAGGTTCATCAGCTACTAGCATTTTAGGTCTTAGAACTATACTACGGCTAATACCGATTCTTTGTTGCTGTCCACCGGAAAATTCCAGTGGGTATCTACTAAGAACTGATTTATCAAGTCCTACTTGTTTTAAAATGTCAACAATTAAATGCTTTTTAAGGGCTTTATCTGACATTTTTTCAAATTTTTCACGCTCTTTAGATTTATCGTTTAAGAATTTAACAAGTTCTTTAGACTCGGGCTTATTTGCTTTAGCAAAATAATCTCTAACGTCTGTATATAGCGTTTTTTTGTTGAAAACGTGTGATGATTCAAAAGTTGAATAGTATTTTTTTTCTGCAACTTTTAAAAATGTGCAAAGCTCTTTTTTATATCCTTTGGTAGATAGTTCTTTTAAAACAGCAAGGTCAAACGTAGCAAGCGCTATTAGCCTTGAGTTTTTAAGGTTATCTAGCCCTTCGCTAACTACCTTTTCAATGTTTTTGTTTGGATTCAGTGAATTGGCCGGATCTTGGAAGATCATTTGCACTTTGTTGGCCATATAATTAAGAGTTTTTTTGTAATCTTGAAGTTTTTTTCCAAATTTAAAGCCACGGCTAAATTTTCTTGGAACTACAACATCTTCAAGTTTAATGTGTCCATGTTGATATGGGGTAAGTCCTACTATTGCTCTCCCGGTGGTTGACTTTCCTGATCCTGATTCTCCTACAAGCCCTAAAACTTCACCTTGATAAATATTTAGTGATAAATCATTTATGGCTCTGAATTTTTTAAATCCTGAGCCATAAATGATATCTAGATGCCTAATTTGAACAAGTACATCACGCTCTGGGTAGGCGTTAAGCATTGTATCTAAACCTTCGACAATCGGACGATAGGTTGTTTTAAAATTAGTAGTTTCTTTATAGTATTTTTTCATGGTAATTATCTTTGTTTTAGAAGGCTAGTTTGGATCGCAGATCCTATTAATTGAACGCTAGTGGTTATAACTATTAAAAAGCTAGCAGGAATTAGTACATAACGAGGATAAATTGAAAATGTATTTATTCCTTCGTTAATTAATGTACCAAGGGTTATGGCATCAGGAATTGAAAGCCCTATGAAAGCAAGTGAAGTTTCTGAAAGTATAACTCCAGGGATGGTAAATACTAGCTGAGTAACTAGTATTGGAACTATAACTGGAAGATAGCTTAGAAGAATTTTATAAGTAGGAGTAGCTAAAACTTTAGATGCAGAAATTCATTCAAAGTTTTTAGCACGTTTAACTTGAGCTCTTATTTGGTTAGCCATTCCAGTTCATCCGGTAAGGCTAAGCGCTAGAGCTATAACTCAAAAGGTAGGATTTATTACTATAGTTACAAGTATCAAAATAATAATGGTTGGTATAACTGAAAAGATTTTAATAAAAAACGTAAAAGCTTTATCAAATCATTCAAAGTGTCCCATTAAAATTCCAAATGTAACTCCGATAAACACTTCCACTAATGTAACAACAAGTGATAGTAGAAGTGAATATCTAAGACCGTGTCAAATTAATGTTCAAAAGTCATTTCCTCTTGAAGTAGTTCCTAATAAATGCCCTTTAAAGAAAGGTTGCAAGTAGCCATCTTTGGCGTCGTTACTTGCTGAGGTATCGTTTCAAATTAAAGGAAATAGGAAAGTTAATAAAAAGATTGCAACTAAAAATACAAAACCAAATACTCCAGATCAGCTCTTTGAATATCTATTTAAAAATTGTTTAAATGGGCTTAGTGAAGTTTTTAGATAAGCACTTTCACGGTATTCTAAAATGTTACCGACCATTTTTCATTGCTGATAAGCAAAAGGCTTTAGCAGCGGGTTAGGCGCGTCTTTGTTTGATAAATCGTTTCTAGATTGCGTTTTTGCTTTAGTAGGCTTAAGGCCAAATTTCATTATCTTCCTCCTTTTCTTCTAATTCTTGGATCGATAAGTTCGTATAGTATGTCACGTATGGTGTATGATAGTATGGTAAGTAGTGAAAAGAATACTACTTGGAATAAGATTATGTTGTAATCTTTTGAGGTTATGGCGCTAAATAAAATATTTCCAGAACCAGTTATAGTAAAGATTCTTTCTATAAATATTGACCCAACAAAGCTCCCTAGTACCACGGCTGGGAAAAAGGTTGCAATTGGGAATAGCGATGGCTTAAGAGCATGAGTTCAAACAAATCTACTTCTTGAAAGTCCTTTAAGGTAGCAGAATTTTGAATGCATAGAGTTTAGCTCTCTATTAAGCTCTGTTTTTATATATTTAATATAAACAATTATCGAACCTAGTGACAAGGCAAATCCAGGCAATACATAGGTTGCAAAGTTCTTAACGTCAAATATATAAGGTATGTTTAAATTTTTTCCTAAGATAAGCAGAAGTATGGCAAATATTAGCGAAGGAACTGATGATAAAATCGAAATAATAACGGTTGTTATGTTATCTAAGATTCCATCAGGACGCTTTCCTACTATAACTCCAACCGGTACCCCGATCATTACAGTAAGACAAACACTTCATAGTCCAACGTAAAGCGAAGTAATAAGCCGATCGAAGATAAAATCATTTATAGAAGTTCTTGGGAAAACGCTTAAAGATACCCCAAAGTCACCTCTAAATAAATCACGAATATAATTTAAATATCTATTAAATAGTGGTAGGTCTAATCCTAATTGCTGCCTTACTGCTACTTTTTGTGCTTCCGAGAGCCCACTTTCTACTCCGGTATCTCCTGGCACTGAGTTAATTAAAAAGAAAGTAATAGTAATAACAATAAAAGCTATAGTAAAGAATTCTAAAATAATTTTGGTAAATCTTCAAGTGCTTTTTAGCAATGGACTTTCAACGTTAAAAAGTTTTACGTATCACTTTTTTTCATCTAGTGAGCTATTATCAAGCGTTACATAATTAGGCACTATTTTTTCAAGCATAACCGAGCTTGAGCTTGGCTTCTTGAGTTTAGTTTCTTTCATTTGTGTCTCCTTGTTAAAAAGCAGGCCTTTAAGCCTGCTTTTATATTATTTTTATAATTAAAATATTAAAGTTGCTTAAAATATAAGAATTGCTTGATTCCGGTTTTATTAGCCTTTTTGTTATTCTTAAAAATAGCTTTGGCAATAAAGTTAATAATCGCAATAAAATATGAAAACATTTCAATTGCATAAATTGAATTTAAATTGTATTTATTATTGAAATGTTTACTAAGCATTAATATCTATCTTTGTTTTGTTAAGACAAATACGATTATAGCACAATTTTTTTAAAAAACAAAATAAATTTTTGAAATTAAAATTTTTTTTATTTTTGATGTTTATGCACACAAATGCACTATAAAAATATTTATTAAATTATAGCTTTTTTAATGGTAAAACTTGCTAAAATTTTAAAGCTATATTGTAATATAATAATATAACTAAATACTTAAGGCACCATAGCCAAATGGCAAGGCATGAGTCTGCAAAACTTTGATTACGGGTTCAAATCCCGTTGGTGCCTCCAAATGCGTCTGTAGCTCAATTGGACAGAGTGTTAGGTTACGGCCCTAAAGGTTGCGGGTTCGACTCCTGCCAGACGCGCCATATCACAAATGTGACCTAGCTTCCCAGCGGAAGCTTTTTATTTTTAGAAGGACTAATGGAAAAATCAATTATTAATTCGCTACTTAATATTAAAGAAAAATATCAAGATTTAAAATCACAGTTAAATCTTCCAGAAATAATAGCTGACATTAAAAAATATACAAAGCTTTCAAAAGAAATTAATTCTATCTCGGAGATCGTAGAAACTTTTGATGAATTTTTAAATTTAGAAGAAAATATAAAATCATCAAAAGAGCTTCTTGATATAGAAACTGACGCTGAAGTTATTATGCTAGCCAAGGAAGAAATCTCTCAAGCTCAAAGTAAGCAGCTTGAGCTTGAAGAAAAGTTAAAGATACTTCTTCTTCCAAAAGATGAAAACGATAACAAAGACGTTATAGTTGAAATCAGAGGAGCAGCCGGTGGCGATGAAGCCAATATCTTTGCCGGGGATTTATATAGAATGTATACCAAGTGATGCCAGCAAAATAATATGAAGCTTTCAACTTTATATTTAAGCCCAGCTGTCTCTGGTGGATTTACCTTAGTTACTTTTTCAATTCAAGGTGAAAAAGCTTATTCTAAGCTTAAATTTGAATCAGGGGTTCACCGTGTACAAAGAATTCCAGTAACAGAAACTAAAGGTAGGGTGCATACTTCTACTGCTACCGTTACTGTAATGCCTGAAATCGATGACGATATCGAAATCGAAATCAAAAAAGAAGATTTAAGAATTGATGTCTTTCGTTCATCAGGAAACGGCGGGCAATCGGTTAATACTACCGACTCTGCCGTTAGAATTACTCACTTTCCAACTGGAATAGTAGTATCTTGCCAGGAGGGAAAAAGCCAAATTCAAAATAAAGATATAGCCATGCGGATTTTAAAATCTAAGCTTTACGACTTAGAACTTCAAAAAAAACAAAGCGAAGAATCTGGATATAGAAAGCTAGCCGGATCTGGAGCTAGAAGCGAAAAAATTAGAACCTATAACTATCCTCAAGATAGAGTAACCGATCATAGAATCGGCTACTCTACTAGTTTAAACTACGTTATGGAAGGTAGGCTTAATCCTATCATTGAAGAGCTCTTATTAGAAGAACAAAAAGAAAAAATAGCTCAAGCAGGAATTTAATGATAAACGAGCTTAAACGCGAAAAAAGAAAATATGGACTTAGCGAAAATTTAACTCAAAAAGAGTTAAATTTGCTTAGTAAAAACTATCCTATTCAAAAAATAATAGGACATGTTGAAATGCTGAATGTCAAAATAGATTTAAGCTATAAAGTTTTAATTCCAAGATACGAAACCGAAGAAGTAATTTTAAAGGCTTTTGAATATATTAAAAATGATTCAAGTTTTAAAGTATTAGACCTAGCTACCGGTAGCGGATTTATTGCTTTAGCTATTAAGAAAAAATTTAGTAGCGCTAAAATTTACGCTAGCGATATTTCAAAAATAGCGCTGCGTCAAGCAAGTAAAAACGCTCAAATTAATAAGTTAGATATTGGCTTGATTCATTCAAATTGATTTTCTAATGTGAATCAGAAATTCAATTTGATAATATGCAATCCTCCATATATCGGTAAATATGAAGAATTAAGTGAATCTATTAAAAAATACGAACCTAAAAAAGCGCTTTATGCCAAAGATGATGGTTTTTATTTTTATAAAAAAATAATAAGGCAAGCTCCTAAGTATCTCCAAAACGAAAAGCTTTTAATTTTTGAGCTTTCGGCTTTGCATCTTGATAAATGAAATGAAATTAAAAACCAAAAAGTCAAATATAATATAAATAGCATTACTTTTTTTAATGACATTGCAAATCTACTTAGAATTGCAATTATTAAATTTAATTAAGGAATTTTATGAAACACAAAAACATGCACGAAAAACTAGTAGCTTCAATGCAAGCTATAGCACTGGACTCTATTAATAAAGCAAAAGGCGGACACATTGGAATGGCTATAGGGGCTGCTCCTATTACTGCAACGCTATTTACTAAATTTTTAAATATTAATATACAAGATCCAAAATGAATCAATCGTGATAGATTCATTTTATCGGCAGGACACGGTTCAATGAGTATGTATTCTGTGATGCATTTTTTAGGAATACTTTCTACCGAAGACATGCAAGCTCATAAAAAGCTCCAATCTAAAACTCCAAGCCATCCTGAAATTGATGCCTTGGATTACGTTGACGCTACCACCGGGCCTTTAGGTCAAGGTGTGGCAATGGGTGTTGGAATGGCGCTGTCACAAAAAATTCTTGCATCAAAATTTAACAAGCCAAACTTTGAGCTATTTAACCACGATGTTTTTGTGCTTCATGGAGATGGCTGCCTTCAAGAAGGAGTAGCGCTTGAAGCTATTCAATTTGCCGGGACTAATAAGCTAGATAAATTAATTTTAATTCATGACTTTAATAACGTGCAAATTGATTCTAAAGCATCTGAAGTTAATAATATAAACCTGATTAATTATTTTAAATCTCAAAACTTTAAAACTTTTGTGGTTAAAATTCCAAATGAAAAAAATCTAACTAAAGCTATTGAGCTAGCTAAAGCTAGCGATAAACCTAGCTATATTCAAGTGCATACTAAAATTGCAAAACATACTCCTTATCAAGGAACTCCAAAAGGTCATAATGGTACTTTAGACGAAAAACAAACTTTAAGATTTAAAAGAAAATTAGGTCTAGAAAACAAAATGCCATTTGTCTATGACTATGATGTATTTGAATATACAAAAAGTTTTTGAGAAGAAAAAGAAAAAAGCTACCAAGCTTGAGAAGAATTATTTAATTCTTATCAAAAAGCTCATCCGCAACTTGCTAGAGAGCTTTTTGATCTTCTTAAAAAAGAAAAGCACTTTGATTTATCAAATCTTAAATTCAAACAAACCAACGTAGCAACTAGAAATTATGTTGGCGAGGTTCTTAGTTACATTGATTCAAACTTTGAAGATTTTGTAGTAGGCTCAGCTGATTTATATGCAGCTACTAAAGTTGGTTTTTCAAAGCAGCTAGATAAAAACATAAAATACGGAATTAGAGAATTTTCTATGGCTGCAATTAATAACGGAATTAATTTAGATGCAGCCTATAAAACCATTGATTCAACCTTTTTAGCTTTTGCCGATTATATGAAACCAGCGCTTCGTTTAGGATCATTAATGGAGCTTCCTGCAATTCACGTATTTTCTCATGATTCATATCAAGTAGGTGGTGATGGGCCTACTCACCAACCTTTTGATCAAATTCCAATGCTTCGTGCTATGAGCAATTTTAAAGTGTTTCGTCCTTGCGATGAATCAGAGGTAAAACACGCATTTAGCTATGCGCTAAATGCTAAAAAAGATCAAGTTGCAATTATTACTTGTCGTCAAAATTTAAAATCGCTAAATTTAGCGCCAAAAAACTTTACGCCAGCATATGTTGCTCAAAGCGTGATAGGAGATTTTGATCTGACTTTACTAGCTACTGGTTCTGAAGTTCAGCTAGCACTAGAAGTCGCAGAAGAACTTAAAAAACATAGCATTAAAGCCCAAGTAGTTTCAGTTATGCTTCTTGACGAACTAGTAAATAACGAAAACCTAGCGCTTTCACTAGGCCTAAATAAAGCGCCAATGTATACGCTAGAGGCAAGTAGTGATTCATATTGATATAAACTTTCTAAGTTTAATAAATTAGACGGCCAATTTGCTAACGGATATGGTTATAGCGAAGACGGTGATAAAGTTTATAAACTAAAAGGCTTTGAAGCTCAAAGCATTGCTAAAAACGTTTTAGCGTTTCTTAAAAAATAATGAATAGCGATATTGATAATAATAAACAAAATAAGCCTTTGTCAAAGCCTAGTTTTTGACAAGCTTTTTTATTTGTTTTAAAAATAACTTTTATTGGTTTTGGAGGCGGAAACGCCCTAATGCCAATAATTGAAAAAGAAGCCATTATTAAAAATAATTGAGCTTCTAAAAAAGAATTTGAAAAAGTAATAATAGTAACCAATATGATTCCAGGCGCTAGCGTAATTCAAGCGATATCATTTTTATGCATTAAATGATTTGGGCCGCTTAAAGGAAGCATACTTACTTTAATTTCAGTACTGCCACATTTATTTTTTGCGCTACTACTTTTCGTATTTTCTAGATACATTCCTAAAAAATATTTATACATTTTTGCACTAGCAATTATTTGCGTAGTTATCGCGATTTTAATTAACTTTACAATTAGCTTTTTAAAAACATCACATAAAACTCTAAAGCTTCCGCTTTGAATATTTTTATTTATATTTTCTAGTTTATTTTCACTATTTGTTCCAGCTCCGATTAACGTTTCAATACTTAACATATCAATAGTAATTTCAGGAACTCTTCTTTATCAGCTCATAGTTTATTTAAAGCAAAAGAAAGCTTTAAATAAAAATAAAGGCGGTAAAAAATAATGATTTTAATTTTATTTTTTACTTTGCTTATGATGTGCGTAATATCACTATCTGTATTTGGATCAGGACAAGTTTTTATTCCGCTGTTTCGTTGATTTTGGATGTTTTTAGAAAAAACATTTAATGCAAATATTTCAAACGATACCATCAATGAAGTAATATCGATTAGTAATTTAACTCCAGGGCTAGTATCTACTAAATTTGCATTCTTTAGTGGATATTTAATTTCAAATGGTTATTGATATGGATATCTAGCTGCGATATTAACCTACGTTGTTTTTGCATTATGTGCAATTATGGTTTTGGTTTTTGTGATGAAAAATCTAAAAAAATTTGAAAGTAGTAAAACCATTCAAAGAATTTTTATAATTTTAAAACCAGTTATTGCTGGAATTATATTTTCTCTAGCAATTCAACTTTTTATTTCAATTACATTTCCATTTGTAACATTTAATTCGTCTATAAGTTCTTATTTTAAAATAGATTTTGGCAAAACAAATGCCATATTTTTTAGCGGATGAAGGAGATATGTACTTTTTGCGTTTGTGCCGGTTTCTATAAGCTTTTCAATTATTATGCTTAAAAAAACTAAGATTCATTTGCTGGTTTTAATACTGCTAAATATCGCTTTGGCGCTACTATTTTTCCAACCTTGAATTTAAAAATAAAAAACAAAAAACCTGAGTTTCCAAGTTGGAAGCTCTTTTTTATACCTTTTACCTTATTATTTATATACATAGTATATAAGTACATTTTTTAATTATTTTAATTTTTTACAATGATTACAATGATAATAATGTATAATATAAATATGAGTAACTACATTCTGTATAAAAGAAAAAACCCAAAACAAATTTACATTGCATTAGGAATATCAAAAGGATACGGTAAAGGGATTGGTAATTTAGTTGGATTAGGTTATTGAGAAGAAATTAAAGAAAAATATTCTCTACAAAACATCGATGATTTAAAACAAATTGCTAGATTGGTTCCTGTTGGAGAAAATAAAATTGAAGTTAAAATCAAATTTTTTCAATTACTTAACCCGACATCTGTCGAAACAAATATAAAAAACGTTGGTATTGAATTGATTTATAAAGTAATTAAAGAACTAGATTTATTTAAAGGATTACCGAAAACTAAACACAAATCTTTAGAAGAAGTATTGGAATTTATTGTTGCAACAAGAATAATTCAACCAAGAAGTTATATTTGTCAATACAAAAACAAAAATGACTTTTTACATAAGATAGATATAAAAAAATCTTCAATTTATAACTATTTCGATACTTTTTTAGAATATAAAAATGCAATTTTAGTCAATATTTATAACAAAATGCAAGAATTGACAACTAGAAACGCAAAATTAATGCATTTTGATAATACAACTATTTATTTTCAAAGTTTTTCAAGAGATGCTTTGAAATAAAGAGGTTTTTCTAAAGATGGAAAGCATGATGAAGATCAAATTGTTGTGGCTATGGCAGTTGATAATAATGGCATTGCTTTTCACTATAAAGTTTTAAAAGGAAATACTGTAGATTCTAAAACTCTTGTGAAATTTTTAATCGAAATGCAAAGAATTTACAAAACAAAAGACATAATAATTGTTGCTGATAAAACTATTAGTCAAAATGCGAATTTAAGATATTTACAACAAAAAGGATATAAATATATACTTCAGAAACGTATTGATATTCTTGGAAAAGAAGATAAAGCATTTATAGTAAATAAACAAGGCTTTGTTCAAGAAAATGAGTATTTTACTAAATCTAGATTCGTTTAATCTATTTGAGCTAAAAACAAAAATAAAAAAAGAGATAGCGATACATTTAGAAAACAATTTGTCTATTTTAGCCCTTCAAAACAAACTTTAGACAAAATAAAAAGACAAAATCTTATTAATAAATTGAAAAAAAGTCTATTAAAGGTGAATTGCCATTAAGTGCTTTGGCTTCTGAATATAAGAAAAAGTATATTAATGTAGATGGTAAAACAGTAGCAAGATTAAATATTGAAAAAATTAAAAAAGTGGCTAATGAAGATGGCTTTTATATGATTGAAACGAACATAACAAATTTAAATTCAAAAAAAGCCAATGAAATATATAATAGACAATGAAAAGTGGAAGAAAGTTTTAGAAGCTTAAAATCAGCAATCGAAGTTAGACCGATATACGTTTATAAAGACGAGCATATTCAATCTCATGTATTTTTATGCTTTTTGTCTCTAATTGTTTTGAAATATTGCATTTATAAATTAAAGAAGTTTTATAAAGATAATGAAGAGATCCAAAAACTGACAATGAATATGTTTATAGATGCATTGAAACTTATAACAATCACAACAAAGACTGTCAATGGTAAAATTGTAAGTGAAATCAAGAATAATTTAGACCCAGAACATAAGCAATTAAACAAAATATATAGTGATTTTCAATATGCGGTTAATGGTCTATCATTGTAATTTAAAAGCGCAAAAAACGAATACACCTATAAATAAGGCGTATTCGTTTTTTCTTCATTGCAACTTGGAAACGCAGGACGAGTTTGATTCTCGTATTTGACACCATATAAAACAATGGTTTGATATGCTTATAAAGGCTATTCAAACCTTTTTTTATGCTGGAATTGGCAAAAATTAGTAGTTATTTTATATATTCAGCAAATTATATTAGCATTATATTATTAACCTATGAAGTTTTAGTTGTCGATTTTTCGTAAAAAACTTTTTTATCTAAAGACATAGCTTTTAATTCTATTTCTAGTAATAATGTGTAATTTAACATACTTTTATTATATAATTTGGTAAAGGTAATTTTATGCTTAAAGAAATATTTGGTAAAAAGATTAAACAATTAAGAATTCAAAAAGGAATGTCTCAAGATAAACTTTCAATCTTAAGCGGAATTGATAGACCACAAATTTCAAAAATTGAACAGGGCAAAATTAATGTGACTCTAGAAACTATCGAAAGAATATCTATTGCATTAGGTGTTAAGTCATCGAAACTTTTAGATAATAAAACGACACTCCGCCCTTTTGTTAAATGGGCAGGCGGAAAAACTCAACTTTTAGATAAGTTGTATTCATTAATGCCTAGAAAATTTAACAATTATTATGAACCATTTGTTGGCGGTGGCTCTTTTTTCTTAAGTTTGGCTCCAACAAAATCTGTTATAAATGATTTTAATAGTGAATTAATCTGTGCATATAAGTGTTTTCAAAATGAAAAATTATATAATAAATTGATAAATGAATTAATTAAACATGAAAAAAATCATTCAGAAGAATATTATTATCAAATTCGTTCAAAAGATAGAGAAACTAATTTTTTAAATCTACCAATTTATGTTCGTGCTGCCAGAATGATATATCTAAATAAAGCTTGTTTTAATGGTTTATATAGAGTTAATTCAAAAGGTTTATTTAATGTTCCTTCAGGAAAAAAAACAAAAGTAACAGTCTTTGACAAAGATAATTTTAAATCATTGAAAAAATATTTTACAAACAATGATATTACTATTTTAAATGACGATTTTACTGAAGCAGTTAAGAAAGCCAGAAAAGGTGACTTTGTATATTTCGATCCTCCTTATGACACAATAGAAAATAAAAAAACATTTACTTCATATTCAAAAAATAATTTTGGAAAGAATGAACAAAAAAGACTTGCAAACATTTATAAAGAACTAGATAGTAGAGGTGTTAAGGTTATGCTAAGTAATCATAACACTGCGTTTATTAATGAGTTATATTCGAAATTTAAAATTCATATTGTAAATGCAAAAAGAATGATTAATTCAAAAGCAGATGAAAGAGGAAACGTAGAGGAGGTTATTATTACTAATTATGAATAAATCTTATTTTTATCTATAAATAATACTTTTGTTCTTTATAATAGCGAATCATTTAAACTATTAAAATAATTTAAAAAGTGTTGATATGATTTTGCTTACCCAACATATTTTTTATCAAAATCCCATTTTACTCTGGAAATAAGTATCAGTTAATAAAACAGACTTAGATAAAATTTTAGCAATTCATGATAAAACAAAAATTAAATAGAAAGTGAATAGAGACTTGCAAAGAAATTTTAAAAGATGACGTTACATTTAGATTAGCGGTGTCTTTCATAATATTTATTGTATCGGAGTTTTCCTAAAACTAAAAGTTTTTTCAATAATAAACAATATTATTTGAATTAGATCAAATATTGTATCAAATTTAGCGCATAAATGTTTTATTAGTTTAATTTCCGAAACGATTTTTTAGTCTAAAAACAAATAACTTCTAACAAAAAACAGGCATACTCTTAATTATCAATTAATGAAAGATGAAAACAACTACAAAGAAATAAAAGCAGTTTAAATTTTGTTTCCTATTAAAAAATGAAAAAATACAAAAAAATATTCAACTCTAAACTATTGTCTAAAAATTGTCTACAAATAAATGTAGTTTAAATTTTATATCCATTTAATGCTAAGATGTTGGAAAAATTATATTTGAATTGATTATAATGTTAATTATTTGGAAATATCAAAACAAAAATATTTCGATTCGATGAAAAAGTGATAAAAAATGAGAAATTTTAATGAATGATTGTCAACGATGAGAGATAGCATAGCAACCTATGATTATTACACTGATTTTAAAAAAGTTTATACTAATACTGATTCTATAAAAATAGAACTAAACATTTTGAATAGTCTAATTGGTTCATCTTCTATTAGAAATGATTTTTTGACGTTGTTGAAACAATACCCTGAAGTACTAAAAGCAATTCCAATTTTAATTGCTAAAAGAGAATGTGAAATTAAAGTTACTGATATTGAAAGCACAAAAATATTTAATTTTATTAATGCCAATTATTCAGCTGAGGAATACGCTGATTTTATGGAAAATACAGGTCTTTTTGATCTTATCTCGAAGCATCTAATTAATAATCTTTTTGATTATGTAATGGGCGTTGAAGTTGGAATGGATACTAACGCAAGGAAGAATAGAACAGGTGATGTTATGGAAAATATCATAGAATCTTATCTGGTTAAATCCGGCTTTATAAAAAATAAAACCTATTGAAAAGAAATGTGTAAAAGTGATATCGAAAAAATTTTTGGCATTGATCTTTCAAAAATAAGTAATAATGGTAAAACAGAAAAACGTTTTGATTTTGTTTTTATTAAAGCTGAAAAAGTATTTGCTTGTGAATGTAATTTTTATAATAGTGGCGGTTCTAAACTTAATGAAACTGCTAGAAGCTATAAAAATCTAGCTTTAGAAGCAAAAGAAATATCCAATTTCACCTTTGTTTGGTTTACTGATGGAGTTGGTTGAAATTCAGCTAAACATAATTTAGAAGATACCTTTGATGTATTAGACACCATTTATAATTTAAATGATTTAGAAACTGGTAATTGTGCAGTTTTAAATGACTAACGATTTAATTTATAACGTTATTTAATGAATCAAATTTAAAGTTGTATTTGAATAATGTTTTTTATACTTATACCTATTTTTAAGGATAAATCTTATTCTAGAAAGTACATATTTTAAAGTTTTGGGGATTTTTCCTAAGAAAATAGAAAATATTGTTGAATAATATAGATTGATTAAGAGTTAAATAATCGTACTAAAATGATATTTTTTATCATAATAATAGTGGACGATGTGAAATAAATTATTATCAAAGAAAATAATTCTGACAATATTAAACATGGAATAAATACTTTAATAATTGATTCATTATTTTAACAGAAAGTAAAATTTATTTTTATGAATTCAGTTGTGTAAAAATAATTGTTTAACTAAGAGAAAAAATTAGAATAATAACCCGAGTTTCCAAGTTGGAAGCTCTTTTTTATACCTTTTACCTTATTATTTATATACATAGTATATAAGTACATTTTTTAATTATTTTAATTTTTTACAATGATTACAATGATAATAATGTATAATATAAATATGAGTAACTACATTCTGTATAAAAGAAAAAACCCAAAACAAATTTACATTGCATTAGGAATATCAAAAGGATACGGTAAAGGGATTGGTAATTTAGTTGGATTAGGTTATTGAGAAGAAATTAAAGAAAAATATTCTCTACAAAACATCGATGATTTAAAACAAATTGCTAGATTGGTTCCTGTTGGAGAAAATAAAATTGAAGTTAAAATCAAATTTTTTCAATTACTTAACCCGACATCTGTCGAAACAAATATAAAAAACGTTGGTATTGAATTGATTTATAAAGTAATTAAAGAACTAGATTTATTTAAAGGATTACCGAAAACTAAACACAAATCTTTAGAAGAAGTATTGGAATTTATTGTTGCAACAAGAATAATTCAACCAAGAAGTTATATTTGTCAATACAAAAACAAAAATGACTTTTTACATAAGATAGATATAAAAAAATCTTCAATTTATAACTATTTCGATACTTTTTTAGAATATAAAAATGCAATTTTAGTCAATATTTATAACAAAATGCAAGAATTGACAACTAGAAACGCAAAATTAATGCATTTTGATAATACAACTATTTATTTTCAAAGTTTTTCAAGAGATGCTTTGAAACAAAGAGGTTTTTCTAAGATGGAAAGCATGATGAAGATCAAATTGTTGTGGCTATGGCAGTTGATAATAGTGGCATTGCTTTTCACTATAAAGTTTTAAAAGAAAATACTGCAGATTCTAAAACTCTTGTGAAATTTTTAATCGAAATGCAAAGAATTTACAGAATAAAAGACACAATAATTGTTGCTGATAAAACTATTAGTCAAAATGCAAATTTAAGATATTTGAAGCAAAAAGGATATAAATATATACTTCAGAAACATATTGATATTCTTGGAAAAGAAGATAAAGCATTTATAGTAAATAAACAAGGCTTTGTTCAAGAAAATGAGTATTTTACTAAATCTAGATTCGGCGAATCTATTTGAGCTAAAAACAAAAATAAAAAAAGATATAGCGATACATTTAGAAAACAATTTGTCTATTTTAGCCCTTCAAAACAAACTTTAGACAAAATAAAAAGACAAAATCTTATTAATAAATTGAAAAAAAAGTCTATTAAAGGTGAATTGCCATTAAGTGCTTTGGCTTCTGAATATAAGAAAAAGTATATGGATGTAGATGGTAAAACAGTAGCAAGATTAAATATTGAAAAAATTAAAAAAGTGGCTAATGAAAATGGCTTTTATATAATTGAAACGAACATAACAAATTTAAATTCAAAAAAAGCCAATGAAATATATAATAGACAATGAAAAGTGGAAGAAAGTTTTAGAAGCTTAAAATCAGCAATCGAAGTTAGACCGATATACGTTTATAAAGACGAGCATATTCAATCTCATGTATTTTTATGCTTTTTGTCTCTAATTGTTTTGAAATATTGCATTTATAAATTAAAGAAATTTTATAAAGATAATGCAGAGATCCAAAAACTGACAATGAATATGTTTATAGATACATTGAAACTTATAACAATCACAACAAAGACTGTCAATGTTAAGGTTGTAAGTGAAATCAAGAATAATTTAGACTCAGAATATAAGGAATTAAACAAAATATATAGTGATTTTCAATATGCCGTTGATGGTCTATCATTGTAATTTAAAAGCGCAAAAAACGAATACACCTATAAATAAGGCGTATTCGTTTTTTTTCTTCATTACAACTTGGAAACGCAGGAAATATAGCAAAGGTTTTTGTTTCAATTGAGTATTTATTTCTTCTTACTTGCTTTAAATAATCGTGGTAATAATGAGTAAAATAAATTCTTTTTTCTTTACCATTTTTAATTTCTCTAATATAATAAACTCCTAAATTGTAATAATGTTTATCTCCCTGTGTATCAATAATTACTCTTTTTTTTACTTTATGCAAGTTCCAATTTGGGCGCTCTTGTTTTCTTTTTATAGTTCTAAATTATTCTTCGATTTTATTTAAATCTTTAATGAAAAATTCAAATGCTGTATTCATTTCCCCCCTTATAAAAATAAAATCATTATATTTTTATGATAATACGAACAAAACAAAAACGGAATTTTGGAGCATTTCAAACTGGGAAAATAAAAAAACCAAGCAGAAATTACTACTTGATTTTAATAATTTTTCTATTTCAAAATTCATACGTTTTTTGCTAATTGTTTTTATTGTTTGAGATATATAAGTATCATAAATATAACGCTCATGAGTAATTTCCTGAGTTTCCAAGTTGGAAGCTAAGGTTTGGAAAACAGATGAATAAATGAAAGTGTTTCTATCATATTAAAAACTAAAAATTCAAATAGTCTGTTTTTATAACTTTCGTAATTAGTTTTAATTTTATTTCAACGCGTGATATCAAAAGCAAGTAAGAGTTTTTTCTTCATTGAACTTTCAAAAAAGTTATAAGAAATAATTTGACTTTTCATCTTATTTTTTAAGGAAAGATAAGCGCTGCATCAAACCACTTACCGTGATGCAGTTTTTTTATTCGATTAACTATAATCTAAATGATTACATCAATATTGTAACATAGTTCTCTATTTGGCCAAGTGTTGTTTATATTATAAAATATTATTTTATATTATGTTGTGAATTTATTTTTAAGGCTTAAAAATAGAGTATTCTTATATTAAATATATTATTTTATAATATTTTATATTGTGATATAATATATATATATATATAGAAAGAAGAAAAAATAAAAACAAAAGTACTTACTTATTTAAACAACAAAGGTGGTGTTTTAAAAACAACATTATCTACTTATCTAGGTTTTATTATTCTTTTTATCCTGCTAGGTATATTATCTAAATATGTTTTTATACCAATACTCAACAGTTATGATTATCAAATAAGGGGGGGAATGAATTTAAAAGAAAGAGTTTCTAGTTATAGCGTAGAAAAAACTAAAGCAAACAACAATAATAGCTTAAAAAAAGCTATTTCAATAACATTAAGCCAACAAGCAATTGATAAACTTGAATTTATCAAAACACAAAAAGGCAATATAATGAACCGCTCACAAGTAATTGAATTACTAATTAAAGAATACAAAATATAAGGAGTTTAATATTTATGTACAAAACTGAATTCGAAATAGTGAATGAATTCACTAATAAATTGGAGCTAAAAAACAAAACAGATGGGACATTGTTTATATATAAAAAACCTAATAAAAATCATTCTATGTCCTTGAAACCCGATGGCTATTACTATTTAGATGGTGTAACATTTATTTTAGATGCAAAAGCTGAGGGCAAGGAATTTGAAGGACAGCTAGAAGATTATATGAAATTAGAGAAGAATCCTAATTTCATAGGATTTAAATATAATGGTAAAAATTTTGAATGCTATGTTCAAGGCAAACTGGTCAAAGAAGAGACAAAAATAAAAACAGCAAAGGAATATATATCAAAATACTTTCCTAATGCAAGAATTACCCTACCAGAAAAAATAAATACTTTTGCAAAGAAGTTAGCAAATGATTTTAGAAACGCAAGAGTAAGCAGACAAAATAATGTACCTTTTATTGGCGCAGTAATGTTATGCTTAAAATATTGTAAAAATTTTGAAGAAGAAATAAGTAGTAATAATTCAAAAGATATTTTGCTAAATATCAAGAACGCTATCAATAAATATATAGAAGATACCCCTAAAAATAAAAAACTTAAGAAAGAACAAATAAAAATAATTTTAAGTGAGCAAAGCTTAAATGAAATTGATTATAACCACCTAATTTCTTTAATTAGTGATATTTCATCTATTTATAACTTTATTAATGTAGAAGACCAAATAGGTCATGATACAATGAATGGCTTTCTAAAAGTATTTAGAAAATGAAATTCCGCAAACGCTAAAGAAAAAGGGGAGGTTTTTACACCAGACCATATCGCGGAATTGATGTATAAGTTAGCAGATTGTTCTTATGAAAGCAAAATTCTTGATCCAACTTGTGGTTCTGGTACGTTCTTAGTAATTTCTATGTTTAATATGTTGAAGGAAATAGAAGGTCTAAACATAAATGACGAAAGTAAAAATAATTTAAAAAAAGCAGTATTGCAAGAAGGTCTATATGGTGTTGAAAGTGATATGTTTAATGCTACACTTTCTGATATAAATATGATGCTGCATGGAGATGGGAGTTCTCACATTTTTAAAGATAACTGTTTCAACAAATTGCCGGAATTAAAGGATGTATATAATCGTGCGTTAATGAACCCACCTTTTTCACAAAAAGATAATGAATTAAAATTCATATATGAAACATTGCAAAATATGGAAGTTGGTGGTATAGTATCAGCAATTGTTCCTATTAGCTGTATTTTGAGCGCAAAAAAAACTAAAAGCACTGTACCAGAAAACTTAAAATACAAGAGGCTAATTTTGGAAAACCATAATTTATTACAAGTTATTAGATTACCTAAAAAGCTTTTCCATCCAAATGCATCTGTTCAAACTGCTATAATAACAATTCAAGCTCATACAAAATATAGTCAAGCTACAAAAAGAAAAAATTTCTTAGATGATGGCTATATTGAAAGCCGAAATATAGGAAGAACTGAGCATCACGTAGATTTAGCTAAAAAAATATTTAATCAAGAAAAATGAGAAATTGTAAATCTAAAGGCAGAAGAAGATTGGCCTAAGTATGAAGCTATTGATTATACCACTATATCAAAGCTTGATTTTGTGAGACAAAAGCTTGATTTTGTGAGACAAAAGCTTGATTTTGTTCTACTAACTCAAGATATCAATAATTTAATAATTGAAAATAATGGAATTATAGACTTATCAACAATTCAAGTTTCTGATGCTAAATTGGATTTTAATAATTGAAAAGAATTTAAGATTATAGAATTATTTAATATAGAAAATGGTAAAGATAAGTCTGATGAAAACAACCCCGATAATAAAGATGGAAAAATACCTCTTGTTATTGCTTCTAAAAATTATAATGGGATTGGTTACTATATCAAAGAATGTAAAAAAATCTTTAACAAAAATTGCTTTACACTTGTTAATCAAGGCGATGGAGCAAGTGGAATAGCAAAAGCACATAGTTACGATTTTGCTGCAACAAGTTCGGTTAGTGTTTTAAGTAACAGTAATCTAAACCCTTCTATTAATCTTTTTATAACAACTGTTATGTCTAAATTACACGATTTATTCGATTACACATACTCTATGAGTAGTGAGAGATTAAGTAAAATTAATATTTTATTGCCAGCAAAACTAAATAATAAAAACGAGTGAGAGCCGGACTGAAAATTTATGGAAGATTATATTAATAATAAAATTTAATTAAAATGAAATTATCAAAAATAGCAAGGAAACCCTTGTTATTTCTATTTAACTTTATTACGATATTTACGTACCCTGCATTTCCAAGTTGAAAGCTCTTTTTTATACCTTTTACCTTATTACTTATAACAATCACAACAAAGACTGTCAATGGTAAAGTTGTAAATGAAATCAAGAATAATTTAGACCCAGAACATAAGGAATTAAACAAAATATATAGTGATTTTCAATATGCGGTTGATGGTCTATCATTGTAATTTAAAAGCACAAAAAACGAATACGCCTTATTTATAGGTGTATTCGTTTTTTTCTTCATTACAACTTAGAAACGCAGGGTTTTAATACTGCTAAATATCGCTTTGGCGCTACTATTTTTCCAATCTTGAATTTAAAAATAAAAAACAAAAAAAGTTTTATTAATTTTTATTTTTTATGTTAAAATATTTTCAATAGTAGCCATAGCGAAGGTTTGCACCTGATACCATTCCGAACTCAGTAGTTAAGCCCTTTAGCGCCTAAGATAGCTGAAAAGCAAAAATCGGGAGCTGCTTTTTTTTATTTTCTTTTTTAAGAAAAAATAAAAAAAATTATTTTAAATTTTCTTCAAAATAATTTAAATATGGCAGTGATAAATTTTTATTAAGTTTGATTACTTTATAAAAATTCGGATTAATTTTATATACGGCTTTAACTTTTAATTTCTGGCTAGCGCTATCAAAATATAAATAAGCTCAAGTGTTAGGATTATTTGAATTTAGATAATCTACCAAAGAAATAATTTTTTGATGTTTTGAGCTTTGGTTGATTTTATAAATTAACTTTTTGGTTTTGCTAGAAAGCACCAAATCAGTTTCACTTGGAATTAATAAATTAATTCAAAATTCATTATTATCAAGAAAAAACCTAGGAAGGGGGTTATCATTAACATTTAATTTATAATCGCTAGTTTTGAAATTTTTATCAAATAAAAGTTTGTTGTAATTTTCAAAACTAAGTGCAATTTCAAAAGGAGCTTGTAGCTCTTTTGAAAAATAAAGTTGATTTAAACTTTGACCACAAACCGAAAAAACAATTTTGTTTTTTTTGGCCATTTTATTAAATAAAATAAGTGAATTTAATAGACTTTCCAAGTGCATATTTTTAATTATAATTTAATATTGTATTTTTAGTATAATTTAAAATAATTTTGATAAATATGAATTTATTCATTTTTATTATGCAGAGGTCAATTTATGGCAAAAAGACAAAAAACATTTTTTGAGCGTTTAAGTGAAAAAAATGAAATTCATGAAAACAAGAAAATAAAAAAAGTATCAAATAGCCAAGCAACTCGTAAAAAGGCAGCAATAGCAACACTATCGCTATTATCGGTAGGAGTTATTTTAGCGATAGCTGTTCCACTTGGAGTTACTACTAATTCAGTTACAGTAATAAGCCCAGTTGACGATTCGTCAACTGCTTTTACCTTTAAAGGGCCAAATTCTAGTGATGGCAGCCAAAAGCTAACAGTAGGTTCAGTTACTAAAAGTGTTCAAGGAAGCGATGCACAAGTTAACGAAGAAATAAACGACGTTACTAAAAAACTTGTGTTTTATTTATACGATCAAGAATACAAAGCATCAGTAGAGCAACAAAGAGTTTATAATGCATCGCTAGCACTTGGCCAAAGCGCTAGAAATGATATCGCGCTTTCATCGCTTGAAGAAATCAAACAAAAACAAACTAAAGTTGTTGAAGATCTAAAGCGTAATTATATTTCAGTGTATGGTTTTCAAAATTGACAAAAACAATTCACTGAAACTCTTTCAACTGATCCTAAATATTCAGGCGCTAAAGATGAAACTGAAGCTATTGAAAATCTAACCTACAATGAAATTAAAACTTATGCTGAAGCAAGATTTAAACCTGAATTTGTAAATACCACTAGAAGTGAAATTAATAAGCTTGCAAGTAGAGATATTTACAAAGTAGATGCCAATGGTAATGAAATCTCAAGCAATGGTCAAAGACAAGTTTTAATTAAAAGCGGGGAAAGAGTTAATTCATTTTACCAAGATGGCTCAAATTACTTTTTAAATGCAGCTAATAATAATCTAGCAACTGCTTTTTTAACTAAATCATTTGTATCTTCACAAAAAGATCCAAGCGAAATATTAAAAAGCTATTTTGACGCAAATGATTTACATGTAGTAACCAGCGTAGATCTTCCAGGAAAATTATCTTCGCCAGTTACAAACGCTATTACTTTAGATGTTGACGCTAAAGCTAAATTTATCAACCTTGCTAAATATTGATCTGTTAAAAATACTAATTCACAAAGACAAATTTTAAGCGGAAGCGAAATTTTAAAACAACTAAAGCCAGCTACTTCTTATTTCCCAACTCCAACAGAAGCTCTTTCACAATCTCAAATTACAGTTAATCAAGGAAACTATCAAACCTTTTTAAATACACTAACTTTAACTAAAGGTGATAGTTATGGAACTAGCGGGCTTCAAAGCATTGAAAGCGTATTTCAAAATGGAACCGAGCAAGGGCTATCATCTATTTGAAGCAAAGTTTTAGCTTCAGCTCTTAATGCATCAAATCTGCCACAAGTTGATTTAAGTAAAGTCTTTGACTTTGAAAATATAAGAACTAATGATCCTAGCGCTTATTCAAGATTTTCAACTCTTTTAACTGCTGCCAAAAACGCAACCTCAGATCAAGATGCATTTAATAAAACCAAAGAGTTAAATCAATTTATCGAATCATATTTAACCAATATGTCTAATGCCGAATTTTCATCTCTTTTAGTTAGACAATATACAAATCAGCTAGTTAAAAATGTTGGTGGAAATAATTTAGTTTCATTTATTTATACAATTAAAGATATGCCTAATGCATATTTAGTAGTTTCTAAAGATAAAATTTCAATTCAACAATATACAAACTTTACAAGCTTTGACAACTTCAAAGAATTTGTCAAAAATACATTGTATTCAGTAGCTCAAGGTAATAAAGACATATTTAACCTGCCACAAGCAGTTAGTCAAAGTCAAAATGATAACGTGATTTTAGCTCACATGCTTAATGATGCCGATTTTGTTTCTTATCTAAAAACCAAAGAAAATCCATTTTCAAAAGATAAGTCAAATTATAGAGATGAAGATATCTCCAAAATCAAGCAAGAAAACGCATCAATTATTGCAGGTAATAAAAGCAAAATGCAAATTCAAAACTTCACTAGCGTTTCAAATTTAATTAATAATTCACTAGTGTCACAGAATTCATATAACTTTGGTGTAAAAGATGGCGTAGCTAGAATAATTTCAGGATTTAATGGATCAACTCCTACTTATTTAGGAAATAGTGAAAGCGCACAAGATTTAATAGTTAAGGTATTAATTTCAAAATAATGAAAAATAAATTTAAAAAATTATTAACACTATCTGCAATTATGCCAGTAAGCGCTATTGCTATTTCTTGTGGGACTATAGTTGATGATCCAGAAAAAGTAGCTCAAGATAAACTGCTTAATTCTGATAATGCCAAGCTCGCTGCTGAAAAGTTTTGACTAGACCAAAGTCTTGCGTCTTTATATGGATCAACTAGCGCTGAATTAACCAGTAACGAGAAATACAAACAAGAAGCATTAAATGCTTATAAAGTTTATGTTGCAAGTCAAAATTTAAAAGATCCTTTTTATTTATGAAACCAAGTTAATTCATGAAATTTAAAAGGACTATTTAATGAATCTGCTGAATTAAATTCACTTAAAAAATACAAAAGCTCAGTAGATGAAACTTCATATTGACTAGCATATAACAAAGACGAAACTGATGTTAAATTTAACACTCAAAAACTTCTTTTAGTTTTAAAATATTTCGAGCTTAACGATGCTAAGTCACTTCAAAAAGTAAATCAAAATTACGCACTTCAAAAAGATAACTACGACAATAATCAATTTAACTTAATTGATTATGTGCTAAATAAAAAACTTGTGCAAAGTTGAAGCTATGATAATCAAAGTGATAAAAACGATGTCTTTTCAACTTTAACAAGAAGCATACAAAATGTTAGTGACTACAATAACTTACTTAAAAACACACCAGCGCTATTAAACGTTGCCAGTCAAGAGCTTTTATTTAACGCTAATAACAGAGCTGCCGAAGTTACAATGGGAGGATTTGCTAATTTAAAAGCGCTTCCTGCAGAAGTTAAATTAAACTACGATCTTAAATCACTACTGAAAGTAACTGAAGCTAAAAAATTAAGTGGATTTTACAACTACCAAAACAATACTTTAGTGCCTCTTTCAAATACCAGCTTAGAAGCTCCAGTATTTGTTTCTAGAGATGGGCAGCTTTTAAAAGTAAGCTATTTTAATCAAGTAGCGCCAATAAAAGATACCATTGATGGTAAAGATGTTTTATCATTTAATAAAACCGCTTATGCAAGTAAATTATTTAATTTAGAAGTTAATTTAGCCGCCTACGATGATAAATTATATAACACCGCAAAAAGCGCTTTTGTAGCGCTAGGATATTTACTAGAAGTAAATAATGAGACCTTAAAAGAAAAATTAGCAGGGGAAGATTTTGTTGCAAAATAATGGAAAAATCAGTTTTTAAAAAAATAATCGATCGCGAGTTGCCAGCTGAAATAATCTACGAAGATGATTTAGTTATTGCTATAATGGATGCTTTTCCTGTTTCAGAAGGACATTTTTTAGTAATTCCTAAAAGTGAAAAACCAAATATGCTAACTCACAGCGAAGAAGAAATGACCTATGCTTTTAAAGTAGCATATAAACTTGCCAAAGAAAGACTTTGAGATAAAGGAATTAAAGACTTTAGGTTAATGATAAACACCGGCATAAAAGGGAAACAAACTGTATTTCATACACACATTCACATAGTTCCTTACAAATAAAAATCCAACTAAAAAAGCTTTAGAATTTCTAAAGCTTTTTTAGTTGCTATTCTATTTCAAGAATTTCGCCTTCAACAATAAGTGACTCTGGAGTTTCTCCAGTTAGAGTTTTTTCAATTCTTTCAAATTCAGATAATCTTTTTTTAGAAGTAATTTTAGTTTTTTCTTTTTTGTAAGTAGAAAAGGCGTCATTTACAGTTTTAACTCATTTTTCAAGCTCTTGTAAATATGAACTTTGTTTTTTAAGAAGCGTTGCTGTGCTCTTAATAACTTTATCGGCGTTATCGTCAAATTTCTTGATTAAATGAACTATGTCTTTGTTATGAATTCCAATGTTGAATTTGCTATATAAATCTTTAATTATAGAAACTAAAACCATAACCAGTGATGGCGAGATTAATTCGATATTATATTTTTTTCTAATTTCATCAACTAGTGAGCCTTTTTCATATTTAACAAGCTCAAGATAAATGCTTTCACTTGGAATAAACATAAAAGCTACGTTGGTAGTTATGCCTTCGATTATATATTTTTCAGAAATACTTTTAGCATTAGCCATAATTTCTGCCTTAATGTTTTTTCATAAATTATTAATTGCTTTTTGTTGTTTAGGAAAATCTAATTCGTTTTTATTTGCATCTATGTAATCTAAAAGACTTCTATAAGATTCTAAGTTAAATTTAGAGTCAATTGGAATATAAATTTGATTGTTATCTGATACATTAATTGGAATTGCAATATCAACTTTATCTTGTTTTTTATTCGAAAGTTGAAATTGACTTTTGTAACCATTAGGCATTGCGTCATTTAAATAATTCTCTAAAAGTTTTTCACCAAAAATTCCTCTGGTTTTATTATCTTCAAAGATTTTTCTAATTTCACTTAAATCGTTTCTAAGTGATGCAAGCTGATTTACATCGCTACTAATTAAATTAACTTTTTCACCAAATTTAGAAATTTCTTCATTTATTTTTTTAGACATTTCATCTTTTAGTGTTTTAGAATAATTGTTAAATTCTTCTTTTAATTCTTTGTAGCTATTTGTAACTTTTTGATTAACATTTTCTGATAAAGATTGAATTTCTTTATTTAAATGTTGACTTTGTTTTTGAACTGATTGATTAAAGTTTTGATTTTGATTAAATAAAATTTTGTAAGTTTCATTTTTATTTTCATCTAAAGTTTTAATAAGGTTTTGAGATTGGTTAAAAATTTTATCTGCTACTGTTTCATTTTGCTGCGCAATAGCTTTATTGATTTCATTAACAACATTAATAATTGTGTTATTAACTTCTTGATTTTTTAAATCTGTTTGTGTTTGAAAACTTTTTAAATTTTCATCACTATTTTTTAAATTAGTAGTTAATTCCACTAACTTTTGAAGTAGCTCGCTATTATTATTTAAATCAGGAGCGCTTACTACTGGCGCCTCACTTTGAGTTGTTGCGGCTTTCTTTTTGTTAAATACGAAAAATGCAATTGTGGCAAAAGCAGTTACAATAAGAACTGCAACCATTACTATTAATACTATAAATAAAGTTTCCATTTTTTATTTCTTTTAAAATATTTTACAAAATTAAAATAAAAATTGTCACTTTGCATGACAACTTTTAATTTTTTGTAATTTTTTTGTTTTTAATTTTCACTCTTAAATTTATTATATATTTAGGTTTTAAAAATACTAGCATTAAAAGCCAAACTGCACCATGAAGCACAAAAAATAATGCAGTATCAAATTTAAAATAAATAAATAATAGTTGCGTCTTGTTAATTTCTGAATTTATTAAAACTTGTGGGAAAAAACTAAGCGATGAAATAAAACAAGCAAAAAACATTACGCTATATAAAGTATTAATTGTAATTTTAGAATAAATGCAAAAAATAAATCCAACTGCAAAAATATTAGCTAAAAATAAAAGTGCTAAAAAGATTCTTAAAGTTCTATCTATTTCAAAATCTAGTCAATAATAAAGCGGAATTACTCTAGAAGATCAAAGTAAATTCGCAACGCTTAAAAAAATAGTAAAAAATCAAAAACCAATTATAAATTGACGGTTTTTAATTCATAATAGTTTTGATTTTTTAATTGCGGTTTTATTCATGACTTGCTTTTAATTCTAGAAGCATTTTTGAAAATTCTTCAAAGGTAGTAGTTGTGGTTTTTTCTTCACCATATCTACGATATGAAATGGTTTTATTGGTTTTTTCTGCTTCACCTAAAATAACTTGGAATTTAGATTTAGAAATTTGAGCTTCGCGAACTTTTTTAGAAAGACGTTCGTTTCTAAAGTCAACTTTTGATCTAATGTCTAATGCTAGAAGTTTATCATTAACTTCTTTAGCGTATTCATAGTCAGTGTTTTCGTTAACCGGAATAATAGTGACTTGTTTTGGTGCAAGTCAAAATGGTAAATTACCTTTGGTTTGTTCTATTAATATCGAAATAAAACGCTCGTAGGTTCCTATTAATCCTCTATGAATTAATACCGGAACTTCTTCATTATTTTCTGAATTGGTATATGAAATTTCAAATTTTTGAGGAAGTAAAAAATCAAGCTGAATTGTAGAAACTGTAACTTCGTGATTTAGCGCTGTTAATATTTGAATATCCACTTTTGGCCCATAAAAGGCAGCTTCTCCGATTTTTTCCTCGTATTTAATTCCTAGCTCTTTAATTATTTTTTTAAGCTCGAATTCTGCTTCATCTCACATTTGATCATTAGCGTAATATTTTTCTTTATCGGCTTTATCTCTTAAGCTAAGAGATACATAATTAATTTTAATTTTAAAAGCATTTAGCGTATCAGAAATTAACTCAAACATCTTTTTAAATTCTTGAGCAATTTGATCTTTTCTAACAAATAAATGTCCTTCAGTTAAAAGCATTGAACGAACTCTTTCAAGACCGGTTAGCGCTCCTGATTTTTCATATCTATAAAGCTGTGATTGCTCGCTATATCTAATTGGCAGATCTCTATATGAACGCTTTTCACTACCAAATAAAATAATATGGTGCGGACAAGTCATTGGACGAGGTATTAATCTTTCGTTTTCACAAACGATAGGCTTAAACATATCATCTTTATAATGATCTAAATGTCCTGAAATTTTATATAGCTTTTCTTCTCCAAAATGCGGTGTTAAAACTTCAGTAAAGCCATATTTTTTATCCATTTTTAAAACTAGATTTCTAATTTCATTATGGATATGCATTCCATCTTCAAGTCAGAAAGGAAACCCTTGTCCACCAAGTGGATTAAAGGTAAAAAGCTTCATTTCTTTACCAATTTTTCTATGATCTCTTTCTTTACGATCTTTTAAAATTGCAAGAAATTCGTCAAGTTCTTCTTTGGTCTCTCAGCTAGTTCCATAAATTCTAGTTAGCTGGATATTATCTGAATTTCCTCTTCAGTAAGCTCCTGCTAATGAAAGAAGTTTAAAGTGCTTTATATGCTTAGTATCTTCAACGTGACCACCTGCACATAAATCAGTAAATACTTTTTCTTTGTTTAGCGGATCTGCTAAAGTATAAAAAGTAACCTCTTTATTTTGAGATTTAAATTCATCGTAGAGTTCTTTTTTATAGGGCTGATTATCAAATGAATAATCACTTAAAGAAACTTGCTCCATTTTTAAATTTCTTGAAGCTAGTTTTTTCATCATTTTTTCAATTTTTAAAAGCTCGCTATCGCTTAGGGGCTCTTTAAATTCGAAATCATAATAAAAACCTTCAGAAGTAGCTGGGCCAAAACCTAGCTTAGTTTCTGGGAATAATTTAAGTACGGCTGCAGCTAGTAAATGTGATGTTGTATGATTTAATTCTTTATTTGCTTTCATAATTAATTTAATCCCATTTTTTCTTTTAATTCTAAAATAGTTTTTTGAGCTAGTTTTTTAGCTTTGCTGGCTCCTGATGATGCAATTTCATCAACTGTTTTTAAATAGTCATTGTATTTACTTTGCAAGTTTTCAAGTAAAGCTTTAACGCTTTCTGCTACTGCTTCTTTGAATTCTTTATAGTTTGAATCTCTAAATTTTTCTGCAGCTTCTTCTAGTGATAAATCATTAATTGCAGCATATATATTTAAAAGGTTTTTAACACCTTTTTTTTCGTCTGATAAATAAACTTTATTTTCAGAATCTGTTACTGCTTTAAGAATTTTATTATATGCACTTTGCGGATCTTCTAAAAGATAAATAGTTGCCTTTTGGCTGCCTTCACTTTTTGACATTTTTTTGTCAGGATTTTGCAGCGACATAATTTTAGTTCCAACTTCATTTAAAAGTGGCTTTGGAACATTGAATTTAGTTTTGTATTTGCTGTTAAATCTTTCGGCAATGTTTCTAGTTAGCTCTAAATGCTGAGTTTGATCTTGTCCAACTGGAACAATTTCTGGGTTATATAAAAGAATGTCGCCAGCCATTAAAGTTGGGTAAGCTAGAATTCCACTTGGTATTTTGTATGTGTTATTACCTTGTTTGAATTTTTCAGTTTTATCCTTAAACTGAGTCATTCTATTAAGCTCACCAATTGTAGTTTCACATAAACAAAGTCATTGAATAAAACCGTGTTCTAAAACATCTGATTGATAAAAAATATTTACTTTTTGCGGGTCAAGTCCTGACGCTAAATATAGCGCTATTATTTTTCTTTTATTTTCTTTTAATTCTTTAGCTGACATTTGACTGTCAGTTAAAGCGTGAAGATCTGCTACAAAAATATAAGATTCAAAATTATTTTGCAGCTTTATAAATTTTTTAATAGCACCAAGATAATTTCCTAAAGTTAAATCACCTGTTGGCTTAATGCCACTTACTAATCTAGCTTGCATTATAATTCTTCCTCCCATTCAAATTTATGTTGATAAATTTCAACTAAATCACCTTTTTGAATATCTCTTTTAATTAAAGCTTCTCAAACACCTATTTTTTTAAGAATGTTATTAAACCTCATTAAATTATCAAAAGTATTTATTGGAATTTTTAAAACTAATTCTTCTATTTTTTTACCAGTTACCTTAAAGTGATTTCGATTCATTTTTTGAATTACAAAATCAGGCTCGTAATTTATTTCTTTAACTTCAGTTTCAAAATCATCTTCAATTTTTATTTGAAGATGTGAGGTTTTTTCTAAGAACTCTCAAATGATTTTTTTAAGATTTTCAACGTTATGATAATTTAGTGCAGATATCTCAATGATTTCTATATTAGGATATTTGGCTTTGAATTTTTCAATATTATTTTTGAAATTTGCAAGATCAGATTTATTCGCTACTACTAGTTGAGGTTTTTGAGTTAAGTTAAGTTTATAGCTTTCAAGTTCTTTTTGAATTGCTTCATAACTTTGAATTGGATCTTTATCAGGAGAACCAAAGTCAACGATATGAATTACAACTTTACATCTTTCGATGTGACGCAAGAATTGGATTCCAAGTCCTTTACCTAGTGATGCGCCTTTAATAAGTCCAGGAAGATCCGCAATAGTATATGAATAATCATAATATTTAACAAGACCTAACTGAGGAACTAAGGTAGTAAATTCATATTCAGCTACCTTAGCTTTAGCATTTGATAGCGCATTAATTAAAGTAGATTTACCGCATGATGGTAGGCCTACAAGACCTACATCTGAAAGAATTTTTAATACGATATTAGCTTCGTATTTTTCTCCGGGCATTCCATTTTCGGCAATTCTAGGAGCGGTATTTTTAGAGGTTTTAAATTTATTATTTCCTCTTCCGCCTTTTCCGCCTTTAGCAACTAAATAAAGATGATTTTCTTTAATAACATCGGCAACTATTTTTTTGTTTTTGTATATCAGCGTTCCAAGCGGAACTTTAACGATGGTATCTTTTCCTTTAGCTCCGTATAGATTTTTAGGCCCACCTTTAACGCCATCTTCTGCGATTATAAATTTATTTTTGTAAAAGCTAAGAAGAGTGTTTTTACCTAAATCTGCGACAAAGTATATATTTCCACCGGTTCCACCGTCTCCGCCATCTGGTCCACCTTTATCAACATGGGCCTCACGGCGAAACGAAATCATCCCATCACCTCCTTTACCGGCTTTGAGCATGATTTTTACTTGATCTATAAACTTTGCCATAATGTTTATTAATTATATTAAAAAGAAGAAAAAATAGCCTCAGCTATTTTTAATAGTTAAAGTCATTTATACCATTAACTGTTTGTTCTTCAGGATTATTAATTTCTCAAAATCCTTTTTCTTTTCTTTTTACAATTCCTTTTTGTCTAATGTATTCTAATTTTGCTCAAACTCATGAAGCAATAAAAACAGATGAATAAACTCCGATTGCAATACCAAATAACATTACGATATTAAATATAAAGTTAATTGCGTTTCCAAAAGCTAAAATTACAGAAACTGCCAAGATGGTAGTAAATGAAGTATAGATACTTCTTTTAATAGTATCTGCTATTGCTACGTTAATGATTTTTTTAAGATCGCTTTTTTGAAGAATTTTTCCAGTGTAATCAAATTTTATTTTTTCACGAATTCTATCAAATGTAACAACGGTATCGTTAATACTTAATCCGATAATAGAAAGCATAGCGGCAACTATTATAGTTGACACTTGCAGCCTGGTAATTACCACAAAAGCTAGCACCATTAAAAAGTCATGAATTAAAGCTATAATTGCCGCAATAGAATAAGTTCAATTCATTCTAAATAGTAGATATAAAACTATTCCAACAAAACCTATTCCGGTTGCTAAAATTGCATTTTGAACAAGTTTTGCAGCTTCAGATGATGAAACTGTAAAGGTAGCTACATTTATAAATGGATTAACTCTAGTTGCAATGTTTTTAATGTCATTAACTATGCTTGATAGATCTTGTTGTGATCTAATGTTAATTACATAATTTGTTCCTTGCTCGTTGGCTTTTTGAATATCGATAATGCTATTTACATTTTCGATGTTAAAGGTTTGAGAAGATTCAACTATTTGCTTTTTGATTTCATTAGCTTCGGCTAATGAAAGAGTATTAGCGGTATTTCTATCTGTTGCGATATTTAAATTAATTCCACCAGTGAATTCTATGTTTCTATTTAGCCCAGCTCAAATATCTTTATTAGCTCCAGAAATCGAAGCAAAAACTATTAGTGAAATCACCATAAATGATAGTGATGCTAAAACAAATCATTTAGCATTTTTATAGTAGTTGAAGTTTTCGTTAATTTTAGCAAGCTTGGTTTTATGGTTTATGTATTTTTTGTGTAGCCCTAAAAGATAAAGTCTTTTTTCAAATAAACCAGTATTAACTAGCATATATGATAAAAATCTAGAAAACACAAGCATTACTAGCAGAGTAAATAAAATAGAAAGCGTTAGCGTAATGCTATATCCTCTAACGTCTTTAGTTCCAAAATAAAATAATATAAACGCAATAATAATAGTTGTAATATTAGCATCTAATATCGAACTTAGAGAAAGTCTATTTGATGAATAAAATGCTTTTTTTAGCGAGTCACCTGAATATACATATTTTTTAAGCCGCTCGTAGGTAATAACGTTAGCATCAACTGAAATTCCAATTCCTATAATTAAAGCCGCGATAGTAACAGGCGAATATTCTCCTCTTAAAACAGTAAACATTAAAAGAGTTAAATAAATATATAGCGCGATGCTAATAGTTGTTAGCACTCCTAAAAGGCCATAATTTACAATCATAAAAATTGAAATCAAACTAAAAATTACTATTCCAGCAATAATAGCGCTTTGGAAGGCATTATCATTTAAATTTGAACTTAAAAATACGCTCGATAAAATATCAATAGAATAATCACTAAGTCCAAAGTTTATTCTATTAGCTAATTCTTGAGCTTGAGTGTTGGTGAAGTTTCCATTTATTATAACTTCACTAGTTGAGATTGGGTTATTAACTTGCGCTACTGAAATTAGATATCTATTTTGAATATCTAAAACATTTTTCTTAAATTCATTAGCTACTAGCCGCGGCTGATTAGTAACTGGATCTTGAATTTGAGTGTAAGCTTGATTATTAACATGAACAAAGTTTCAAAGGTTTTCTCCACTTTCTTTTCATTCAAGTGGATATTGAGTTTTGGCAATGTGCAATAGCTTATCGATATCTAGTCACATTAAAACTAAATTATTAGGCTGACTTTGTTTTGATAAATAGTCAGTAGCTTTAGTTCACTCTAGCCTTGCGTCAGAATTTTTTAAAGTTAATTGAACTGAATCTCTTCCGTTTTGGTTAACGTATTTTGCTGCGCCTAGCGCAAAAGGCGGAACTCAATTTTGTGGAGTTCCTCTATCTAAAGATCCATTAGCAGTAAAAGAACCATCAAAAAATAATGGTTTTAAATTAATATCAGTTACTGTAAGAATTGGTTTTTCAGATATTTCTTTTTCAAAAATATCTCTTTGAGCATTAGTAACATTACCAGCTTTGGTAATTCTTATTTTTCCATCACCTTCAGAAGAAACGGTTATTCCATTTAGTCCGGTTCCACCAGTTAAACGATCAAAAAGTGATTTATTAACTTGTTCTGTAAGTGTTTTATCTGCGTTTTGATCATCTTTTTTAACTTGAACTAAAACTTCAATTCCGCCACCGTAGTCAATTGATTTATTTACGTCTTTTGAAATGTAAAATACGCTACCTAAAACAATAACTATAAATGTTGAAACAATAGTAATGGCACTAATTAAAAAACGTTTTCAATTGCTTAAAACAAATAAGTTTTTTAGCCTTTGTTTCATATGTTTTTATATTATATAAAAATTAATTTTTTATTTTTAATAAATTTAAAGGCTAAAAATAGCTAGCATATTAGCTTTTCTTTTAAAAGATAAGTTATTCCTTTGGAAGATATCATTCTTCCTTTTGAGGTTTTAGTAATTAGCTTTAAATAAAGCAAAATACGTTCTATTTCATTAACAAACTCCTGCGTTTCCCACTTAGTAGACTAAAAAAACAAATATCGTTTTATGTAAACAGTATTTGTTTTTAATAATTATTAAATATTTAATATTTTTTTAATGATTTCATAATTAGATCAATGTTCATTTATACTTGCATTTTTTATTTTAATGCTTTTTATTAAAGTTTCTTCTGAATAATGTTTTAAGACTTTAACATTCTGAATTATTTTAACAATTTTATTTATTGTAAATTTATTTTTATCTTCTAAACCTGTTGAATAATTTATTTGGTAAACTAAAAATTTCAAAAGTACTAAAGCTAAAAAACATAAACAAATATAACCTTCAATATGTTTTCAAGTTTGTAAATAAATTGACCTTAATTCAAGTGTACCTTTTAATGTTCTAAAGTTTTCTTCGATTTGTCATTGTCTTGCATAAAAATTAATCACATCTTTTTCACTTAAATCTAATCTATTAGTTTCGTAAACGTAATAACCGTCAAATTGTTGGTCTTTTTCGATTTTTTCATGGTCTAATAAGTAGTAACCATTTTTATTGCTTGCTTTATAAAATCTACATTTTTTTGAACCAACTAAATCTGTGTAATTAACTACACCATTTGTAGCTTTTTTATAGAAATTATCAATGAGAATTTTACGATCCTCAAAATCTTTTTTGGCTCTTTTATCACTATAAGTGATAATTTGTTTTTTAGTATGCCCGTTAAATCTAGCTTTTTTAAAGAGTGAATCAACTTCACGCGTTTTATAACGCAAGCCTTCATTATTTGTTTGATAATTATCTTGATTTAAGACAAAGTTTTTAAAGTCCTTTGTAGCCGATTTTAAACGATAGGAAATAATGTAATAAAAGTTTTTATCTTCTAGAAAGCGAATATTTGCATTAGTTCACATACCTCTATCAGCAACAATTGTAACTTTTTTAATGTTATAAATTTTAGCTAATTCCACTATAAAAGGTATAAAAGAAGATGAATCAGCTGTATTGCCTGGAAATACTTTATAATAAAGCGGAATACCGTTAATATCTGTTGCCATACCTATAACCATTTGATCTTCTTTGAATTTGCCATCTTTAGAATAACCGGGCATTTTCATAGCATTTCTAGCAAAAGTTTCAAAATATGTAATCGTTGAATCAAATCAAATAACTTCAACATTTCTTTTAAAATCATTCATTAATTTAGCATTAATATTTTTTAATATTTCGTTTCTATTATCAGATATATACTCTAAAGCACGATAAAAAGAGTTTTTACTGAAAGTTTTTAAATTATGTTCTTTCATTTCATTACATGTTCCCAAAATACTTTTAGGATCTTTAATTCTTTGGAAAATCATTTGTTTTACTGTTGTTGTAAGACTTACAGATTTTGTCACTTTGCAATCATTGAAAATGTCAAAATAATCAATCAATTTCTCTATTATTTCATAGCCTTTATATTTTTCAATAAATTCATTTTTTATTTGAGAAGAGTTTTTTAATTTTTTATTAATTTCATCAATAATTTCTTCTTTTGTAGCTGTTATAGAAAATTTACTTACTATATCTTTTATTATTTCCAATGCATTTTCATTATACTCTTGATATTTTTCAAGAAATCCAATGCTAAATCTGGTTCCATAGGAATTTGTACCATGGTTACGATAACCGATTTGTAAATAAGTTCCATTAAGTCTTTTAGATTTACCAACGATTCATTTACGATCTAATAGACTATAAAATATTTATATATTTAACAATAAATATATAAATAAAGTAATAAAAAAGCCCAAAATAGGGCTTAAGTGGGAAACGCAGGAACTAAGATTATTTCATTTTTATACCAAAAGGAAAGAAAAAAGAAATAAATAAAACTGTCAAATGTTTTATCAATAACAATTTTGTACAATTCAATTTTTAATGAGTATAAAAACATATTTTTTATAAATAAAATGAATTATTCAATTGAATAATTTGAATGTTTAAATATCATTTTAAAACTATTTAGATTCCCTATTGCAATTACTTTAACTTTTTAAAGTAATATAATTAATATATATATATATAAAGGGGGGTTATATGAAAAAATTCAAAAAGAAAATTAATATACTATTATTTAGCTCTATTTCTACTACACCATTTTTAGTGGCATTAAGTATGAATATTAAAGAAAATAATAGTTTATTAGACAACGAAATTAAAAAAATAAAAAGTTTAATACCAGAAGCAGAAAATGTAATATTTCATAAAGAAATACAAGATATTAAAAATAAAAAATTGCTTTTAATAGTATTTGATAATTATTATAGTGTATTAGACATAGACTCTAATATAACAATAGAAATAAATAACACTAAAGTTCCTATTCATTTAGTTAATATGAATATTATTTATGGTGGGTTTTTAGGTATTCTTACTATAAATGAAAATAAATATTTTGATGTTAACAATATAGAAGTATCATATGATGATATAGAAAAAGCACATATTACAATTGATAAAAATCGTGAAAAACCATCAAATAATATAAAAATAAGAAAAAAAAGAAGTAATGATACTAATAATAATTATCCATATATTAATTATGATTATAATGGCGTATTTAAAGTAAGTACAACTGTGCCTTATTCTTGGTGATTTGCTTCAAGAGATAACAAAGAAAAATCAGGATATGTTGATTTGAGTTTTGATATAACTCATTCAGGGGAAAAAGGTTTATGTGAATATGTGGCTTTAAGCCAATTAATGTTATATAATGAAATATTTATTAAATCAGGGATTTTTAGTAAGGAAAAATTTGACTTTTATACAAAAGATAGCGGTTATGACAAAATTTTAGAAAATTCATCTCCTGTTTTCAGATATCATTTATATAATAAACCAGAATCAAGTTTAGCTATGACCTTATTTAATAATGCTGGTAAAAAATTAAATCTAAAAACTGGACAACTTTATGAAACAGCAATAAAGAAATTTATTAATAATAATGATGAAATAAATAAATGAAATTTTAATCATAAATATGGTGGTTATAAAAAAACATGAGAATATGTAAAAAAAGGAGTACCTACCATATTAGGAGTCGCCCCTACAGGAGGATTTTGGCCTAATCACGCTTATATAATGTATGGTTATGATGATAAAACTGATATGTTTCTAGGATCAATGGCTTGAGGGCAAAAGAGAACTAACTCTGTTTTATATTCATATTATACTAGTGCATGGGGTTCTTATTATTTTAATATTGAATTAAAGAATAAAAAGGATTTAGGCAAAGTAAATAGTGTATTCAAATTTTATGATACATATTTTACAGGAAAGACAATTGATAATTTTATAAAAAGTAGAACAAGCTGATAGTAAATTTATCTTAGATAATAAGAGTTTTTATGAAAATAAATATTTTAAATAGAAAAATAATAATGAAGTCCATTTCAATATTTACTTGAATTACTTTAATTATTTCATTAATTTTTTTGCCAATATTTATTTATATTTTAAATGATCAATTAAGATGAGCTACTTATCCATCAATTCAAGAACAAATAAGTTATAGTTTAACTCATTTTTCGAATTGAAATATTTTAAAATTTTTTGTACCTTTATGAACTGTAATTTTATTTTCCTTTTTACTTTATTTTATAAGCTTAAAAATAGTACATAAAAATAATTCTCTTAATTCTTTATTGGTAATAAGAAATGTTGGCTTTATTAACCCTAAATTAAGTAAAAGAAATGATTTAATAATTGCTTCAATAATGTTATTTTTAATGAGTTTAGTAATAATGGCATTTGCAAGTTTAATACTTCCTTTTACTGTATATATACACATGGCAGTAACTATACCATTTTTTGTTTTAATGCTTATACACTTATTTCTTAACATGTTTAACTTTATAGCAATTATTAAAGAAATAAATTAGTTTTTCCTGCGTTTCCCACTTAGTAGACTAAAAAAACAAATATCGTTTTATGTAAACAGTATTTGTTTTTAATAATTATTAAATATTTAATATTTTTTTAATGATTTCATAATTAGATCAATGTTCATTTATACTTGCATTTTTTATTTTAATGCTTTTTATTAAAGTTTCTTCTGAATAATGTTTTAAGACTTTAACATTCTGAATTATTTTAACAATTTTATTTATTGTAAATTTATTTTTATCTTCTAAACCTGTTGAATAATTTATTTGGTAAACTAAAAATTTCAAAAGTACTAAAGCTAAAAAACATAAACAAATATAACCTTCAATATGTTTTCAAGTTTGTAAATAAATTGACCTTAATTCAAGTGTACCTTTTAATGTTCTAAAGTTTTCTTCGATTTGTCATTGTCTTGCATAAAAATTAATCACATCTTTTTCACTTAAATCTAATCTATTAGTTTCGTAAACGTAATAACCGTCAAATTGTTGGTCTTTTTCGATTTTTTCATGGTCTAATAAGTAGTAACCATTTTTATTGCTTGCTTTATAAAATCTACATTTTTTTGAACCAACTAAATCTGTGTAATTAACTACACCATTTGTAGCTTTTTTATAGAAATTATCAATGAGAATTTTACGATCCTCAAAATCTTTTTTGGCTCTTTTATCACTATAAGTGATAATTTGTTTTTTAGTATGCCCGTTAAATCTAGCTTTTTTAAAGAGTGAATCAACTTCACGCGTTTTATAACGCAAGCCTTCATTATTTGTTTGATAATTATCTTGATTTAAGACAAAGTTTTTAAAGTCCTTTGTAGCCGATTTTAAACGATAGGAAATAATGTAATAAAAGTTTTTATCTTCTAGAAAGCGAATATTTGCATTAGTTCACATACCTCTATCAGCAACAATTGTAACTTTTTTAATGTTATAAATTTTAGCTAATTCCACTATAAAAGGTATAAAAGAAGATGAATCAGCTGTATTGCCTGGAAATACTTTATAATAAAGCGGAATACCGTTAATATCTGTTGCCATACCTATAACCATTTGATCTTCTTTGAATTTGCCATCTTTAGAATAACCGGGCATTTTCATAGCATTTCTAGCAAAAGTTTCAAAATATGTAATCGTTGAATCAAATCAAATAACTTCAACATTTCTTTTAAAATCATTCATTAATTTAGCATTAATATTTTTTAATATTTCGTTTCTATTATCAGATATATACTCTAAAGCACGATAAAAAGAGTTTTTACTGAAAGTTTTTAAATTATGTTCTTTCATTTCATTACATGTTCCCAAAATACTTTTAGGATCTTTAATTCTTTGGAAAATCATTTGTTTTACTGTTGTTGTAAGACTTACAGATTTTGTCACTTTGCAATCATTGAAAATGTCAAAATAATCAATCAATTTCTCTATTATTTCATAGCCTTTATATTTTTCAATAAATTCATTTTTTACTTGAGAAGAGTTTTTTAATTTTTTATTAATTTCATCAATAATTTCTTCTTTTGTAGCTGTTATAGAAAATTTACTTACTATATCTTTTATTATTTCCAATGCATTTTCATTATGCTCTTGATATTTTTCAAGAAATCCAATGCTAAATCTGGTTCCATAGGAATTTGTACCATGGTTACGATAACCAATTTGTAAATAAGTTCCATTAAGTCTTTTAGATTTACAAACGATTCATTTACGATCTAATAGACTATAAAATATTTATATATTTAATAATAAATATATAAACCTAAATTATCATTCCCAGTGCAACACTCTTAAATAGGGTGTTGTTTTTTATAAAATTGAAAAAAGATATAAAAAAAGATCCCCAGCAAAGGAATCCAAAATGAATTATAACACTAAAAAATATTCAAGATTAAATTTAGAAAAAAGATACCAAATAAGTTTTTTATTTAATGTACAAAAAGAATCTATTTCCAAAATAGCACAAACATTAAATATTCACAAAAGTACTATTTCTAGAGAATTAAAAAGAAATTTAGATAATTTTGGTCATTATTTTTGCGAAGTTGCACAACAAAAAACAAATTTAAGAAAAAAATATAGGTCTTTATTTAAACATCATTGAGCATTAGAAAATGAATTTGATCAAAAATTTCAAAAATATTACAACAAAAACATTCACGGTGTAAAAGCTACTATTAATAAAATAAAAACAGAAAATCCAAAAATGAAAACTCCTTCATTTCAAACAATTTATAGGTGAATAAAAACTACAAAATGAATTTTTAGACCAAGCAATAAACTTCGTCAATATTACAAAAAAGGTGGGAAAAGAACTAAAACAATTTCAAGGTTATTAGATGTAAACAAATATGTTTTACCTATTTGAGCAAGAAGAAAATCAATAAATACAAGAAAAGAATTTGGACATTGAGAAATGGATTTAGTTATCGGTAAAAAAGCACATAAAAAACAAAATCTTTTAGTTATTGTTGAAAGAAAATCAAGATTAGGTTTAGCTATAAAAGTTGTTTCTAAAAATCCTTTTGAAATTCATAAAAAATTAAATATGTTAATTAAAAAATATGATTTAACAATAAAATCCATAACAATCGATAACGGAATTGAATTTGAAAAAATAAGTATTTTTGGAAAACAAAAAGATATTCAAATATATAGAGCAGAACCTTATGCTTCTTTTCAAAGAGGTAGCAATGAACATTTTAATGGTTTAATAAGAAGGTTTTTTAAAAAAGGAACTGATTTTAATGATGTTTCTGATGATTTATTAGAAGATGTTGTAAATCAAATAAATGAAATGCCAAGAGAAATTTTTAATTGAGATAATTCTAAAAATTTATTTTTAAAAGAAAAACTCAATCATAATAAAGAAAACTTTATATAATTGAGTTTTTATGTTGCACTAGAAGTGAGAATTTGGGTTTATATATTTAATAATAAATATATAAATAAAGTAATAAAAAAGCCCAAAATAGGGCTTAAGTGGGAAACGCAGGAAAACAATAACTATAAATGTTGAAACAATGGTAATGGAGCTAATTAAAAAACGTTTTCAATTGCTTAAAACAAATAAGTTTTTAGCCTTTGTTTCATATGTTTTTATATTATATAAAAATTAATTTTTTATTTTTAATAAATTTAAAGGCTAAAAATAGCTATCATATTAGCTTTTCTTTTAAAAGATAAGTTATTCCTTTGGAAGATATCATTCTTCCTTTTGAGGTTTTAGTAATTAGCTTTAAATAAAGCAAAATAGGTTCTATTTCATTAACTAAAACTTCTTTAGGATGAATTAAAACTCCACTTAGCGTATCTAATGAAACTGGCTTTGAGTCAAAACCATCACGCAGTAGTTGCAAATACTCTACGTGATCTTTAGTAAGACCATATTCATACAAATCTAAGCTCTTAAAAGTTTTTTTAATAATTTTTTTGTCAATGATTCTAGCGTTTTTAACTATCGCAAAATCGTTAATACGCTCGAGCAAATGATTAACAATTCTTGGTGTATTTCTAGAATAGCTTGCTACGAAATCAAAATGCTCTTCGCCCAAATTAATATTTAAAAGTTTTATTGAATTTCTAATTATTTGTTTCATATCTTCTGCGTTATATGAAACAAAGCGCGCAATATAGCCAAAACGGTCCTTAAAAGGCTGATCCATTTCGTTTATTTTAGTGGTGGCTCCTATTAAAGTAAAAGGCTTAATTTTCATTCTTAGCGCTTTAGCATTGCTTTCGGTTCCAATAATTAAATCAAAGACAAAATCTTCCATAGCTGAATATAAAAATTCAATAATGTTTTTATTGATAGAGTGAATTTCGTCAATGAACACTATGTCGTTTTCATTTATCACGCTTAGAATATTTATTAAATCGGATTTTTTCTCTAAATTTGAGCCTTGAATAAAATGAATTTTATTTTTAGTTTCATTAGCAATAATTCCTGCTAGCGAGGTTTTACCCATTCCAGGCATTCCATAAAACAAAATGTGATTTAATACTTTATTTTGTTTTTTAGAGCTTTCAATCATTGCCTTTAAAGTTGAAATTAAATTCTTTTGACCAATAAAGGTTTCAAAGTTATGTGGTCTGGTTATTTGCATGCATTTGAGTTGTAATTAAATTAATGCTTTCTTCAACCATTAAGTCAAGCTCTTTAGTTGAAGAGATATTATTAACCGCATAGTCGATATCGCTTGCTTTAAAGCCAAGTTTATTTAAAGTTTGTTTTAGTTCTTTGATGTTGGTGATATCATCGAATTTTTTAACTTCTTTGTTTTGAATTATTTTGGCTCATTTATCTTTTAGCTCCACGCAAATTAGCTTCGCACTTTTATCGCTAATATAATTAATTTTAGAAATTTCTTTTCAATCCCCTTCGGCTATTAAATTAGCCACCAGCTCTCAATTTTGATCTAAAATTAACATCGCAGTTTTAGGCCCGATTTTATCAATTGAAATTAAATCAGTGAAAAGCAGCCTTTCTTTAAAAGTTTTAAATCCATAAGTTTGCTGGATATAATCATTTTTAACTTCGTATAAATATAGCTTAAGCTTTTCGCCTTTTGAATATCTTGAGTTATCACAAATGGTTACTAGATTTCCTTCACCTTTTGATTCTAAAATAATATTGTTATTGTTTTTATAAACTATTTCACCTATTTTATATAGCGTCATATTTCCTCCAATAAAATAAGAAAATTTAATCTATAAAAAACAAAAAAAGAACAAATGCGTTCTTTTTCCATTTTATTGAACTCTGTCGTTTAAACAGGTGTAACCAGCAACTTTTTTGCCTTTATAAAATCCACAACGATAACAAGTAACGTGTTGCTCAATCATGCTTGTGCAATTTTTGCAGGTTACTAGATTTTGTGCATCTAAGGCAGAATGTGTATTTCTTTTGTGTTTACGTTGTTTACTAGTTTTACGTTTTGGTACAATTGCCATAAATACATTCTCCTTTAGTTAGAATTAAGATATAGAAATGAATTAATTTCAAGTTTTTTAATTATAATATATTTTAAAAAATAATTCATAAAAAATGTTAATTAATAAAAATTTAAAAATTGGAATAGTTGTTGAATATAATCCCTTTCATAATGGGCATATTTATCAATTAAATTGAATTAAAAATAACTATCCAAATTCCAAAATAATAATTGTAATGAGCCATAAATATTCGCAAAGAGGCGAAATTATTTGCATGCCTTTTTGAAAACGAAAACTATGAGCTAAAAAATATGGCGTAAGCAAAGTTTTAAAGCTTTCGACTAGAAAAACAATTCAAGCGGCGCATATTTTTGCACAAAACGCCATTCAAAAACTAAACAAAGAAAAAATTGATATTTTAGTTTTTGGATCAGAATCTACAAACGATTCTTTAATGCTAAAAATAGCTACCTTTATCAAAGAAAATAAAGAACTATACAACCAAACTTTAAAGAAAAATTTAAAAGGTGGAAACTCTTTTCCGAAAGCTAATTTTTTAACGCTTAAAGAATTAACCAATGAAGATTTTTCGCTGCCTAATGATATATTAGGATTTGAATATATCAAGCAAATTGTTGAAAATAATTACAAAATACAGCCAATAGCAATTAAGCGTAGCGTAGGATTTCATTCAGAAGAGCCTAGCGATGAATTTGCCTCAGCTTCGCTAATTAGAAAAATGCTTAAAGATGGCAGAGACGTTTCTAAATATACACCAGTTGATTTAAAGCAAATTCCAACAAAATTATTAATAGAAAATACTTTTTTAAAATTTAAAAAATATATTTTAAAAACGCCAGCATCTAAGCTTAAAAAATATTTACTAGTAGATGAAGGAATTGAAAACTTATTTAAAAAAAATATTTTGCTTTTTGATAATTACCATGACTTTATCAATGCTTGCGTTTCTAGAAGATATACTAGATCTAAAATTATGCGAACATATCTTTGCATATTACTTAAAATTAAAAAATAAGGCCTTATGAACAAATTTATAAATTTAATTCAAAACTATAAAAATAAAATAAATGAAATTTCTAAAGCTAATTTAAATGAAGATCAAAAAGAATTAATTTTTAAAGTTATGAATCTTTTTGCAAAAGAAGATGAATGCACAGAAGATGAATTAAAAAATTTATACAACTTGCTTATTCAAAGAGTAAAAGTTAGTTTTACTTTTGATGCAGCTCCAGGTACTCTTAAAGACGCAATAAGTTACTTAGAGAAAAATGAAAAATTATCGTTTAATAATGATTTTTATAAGCCTAAAAATCAATTAATAATTGGTGAAAATTTTGATGCTCTTAAGAATTTAATTCTAATAGAGAGAGAGAGAGAGAGAGAGAGAGAGAGAGAGAGACGCTTTCCGGGTATGATCTAATTTATATAGATCCACCTTATAACACCGAATCAGCTTTTGCCGATGGTAATTCGGTTTCTAATAATAACGAATTAATTTCTGCATCTAAATTTATATATCGTGATAAATTCAGCCGTAATGGATGGCTTAACATGATGCACGAAAGGCTACAATTAGCTAAAAAGTTATTAAAAGAAACAGGAATAATTTTTGTTTCAATTGACGATAACGAACAGGCTTATTTAAAAGTATTAATGGATGAAATATTTGGTGAAGAAAATTTCATTGCTAATATTTCTTGGATTAAAAAAAGAGGCCCAGGAAGTAATACTTCCTTTATTAATAAAGTCGTTAAAAATTGTGAATACATTTTAATGTATGCAAAAAATTACAACAAAGATACGCAAATAGGTTATAAAATCCACGATCTAGAAAAGCTCAAAAAATTAGGATATACAAATAAAGATGAATTTTTTGAAGAAAGAGGATTTTATAAACTTGCTGATTTACACCACCCATCTAGTAGTGGTGCTTTTAGGTATTCAAAGTCTTTAAATTATTTAATAGAGGCTCCTGATGGAACTAAGTTTGAGCTTTATTCAAATATTTTAAAACCTGAATCTGCTTGCTATACATGATCAGAAGATTCTTTTAATGTAGGAAACAAACTAGGATTTATCGAAATAAAGAAAAATCCAAAAGGTTACTGACAAGCTTATAGAAAGCAATATCAATTTGTTAAATTTGATCCTAAAGAAAAAAGCATTGTAAAAGTAGTTGCTGGACAAGAATTTGAAAATTACATTGAAAATATTTACAACCAAAATGGTGGTAAGGAAATAATAGAAATTTTTGAAAACAAAAACGTTTTTGATTTTCCAAAACCTCTTGATTTAATTAAATATCTGCTTTCATTTTCAAATAACAAAAATGCTAGAGTTTTAGACTTTTTTGCAGGTAGCGAAACTACCGGTCACGCAGTAGAAGATTTAAATAAACAAGATGGTGGCAATAGAACTTATACTCTTGTTACAAATAATGAAAACAACATTGGTTATAGCGTTACTTATGAAAGACTTTTTAGAGTTAATTTTGGAAAGTCAACTAATGGAAGCTCATTTAAATGAGTAAAAAATAATAATGCTTATAAATCAAATTTAGATGTATTTGAAGTTAAATATGAATCAACTAATATAAATGATTCAAGAAATGTTGATCAAATAGTAAATAATGTTCAAAAGATGCTTTTAGATTTTGGTATTGATAAAAAAGTTAAATACAAACAAATCTTAAACAGACTAAAATCTCTTAAAAAACTAGACGATAACTAAAAGGTAAAATATGGAATTAACAAAAGCCCAAAAAAATGCAGTTGATAATATTGTTGATTATTGAAAGCATAAAATCAACAAAGAATTAGTCTTTAAAGCGACAACTGGTAGTGGTAAAACTTTTATGATGGCTAAGATGATAGATCAAATGATTTCTTTAAATGAAGGAAACTCTAAAAAGCTTTTCTTTATTATTGCAACTCCATCATCAGCAGAACTTCCAAGACAGTTTTATAATAAATTAAACGACTATAAAAGCTATTTAGATAATAAAGACTTAAAAATAGAGCTTGTCGAATCTCCTTCATCTAGCAATAAAAAAGGTGATCAATCTTATCACTTAGAACCTGAAGAAAATAAAGTTATGATTTTTGGTAAATCTAGCTTTGGTAAAAAAAGAATTTTTACCGAGCAAGGCGTTATTGATGCTTTATTTGATGAAGTTAGAAGAATGCAATATAACCAAGAACTTAGTCTTATTTATATTCGTGATGAAGCGCATATTGGAACCAAAGTTAATAAAGAATATATTAATAATTTTGAAAATAAAATTTCTAGAGTTTCTGACTTTACTATTAAAATGTCAGCTACTACTGAAATGAATCAGGACTTTGTAGAAATTACCGAAGAAGAGTTAATTAACGCTGATGATGTAAAGCTTTTAAAGAAAAATTTAATCTACAACGAAGGAATTATCGAGCGTACAGAAGTTTATGATGGTGAAACTATTTTAAGAATAGCTTGCAAGAAATTTAAAGAACTTAAAAAAGAATATGACGGTGCTAAAAATCCAGGATTAAATGGTGTTAGTCCAGCGATGTTGATTCAAGTTAAAAATAGTGACAAAAACAATGAAGAAAATCAAAGAATTGAAGTTTTAGTTGAAAAATACAAAAAAATAGTTGAAGAAAATGGTCTAACTTGAGCTACTTATTTTAGTGAAGACAAAAATACATCAAGTGAGCTAAGAGAAGAGGCCACTCTTAAAAATTTATCAGCTAATAATTCAGCTTATGATGTTATATTTTTCAAAATAGGACCAGCAACTGGGTGAGATATTCCTAGAGCTGCAATGCTAGTTCAACTAAGAGACGTAACTTCAGAAAAACTCAACGTTCAAACCATAGGAAGAATTAAAAGAAATCCTAATCCTAGATATCCATTTAATGATGACAATATAGTTTTTAACTACTATATTTATTCAAATAATACATTTGAAAATATGGAGCTGGTAAACTGAAAACTAAAAAATAACTTCAAAGAAGAGAAAATTCTTTTTGGTCAAATTAATCTTTTAAATAAAGTAACAAAAGATGTAATTGATGATCTTCAATATAAAGAAGATGTTAAAGCTTTATTTGAAAATCATCCTTTTGAAAGCCAATTTTTAGAATTAAAAGAAGAATTTAATAAAAACCAAAAACTTGAAGGTACTGTTAGATATTCAAAAATTACTCAAACGCAAGAAACTGCAAAACTTATTGAATTTTGAATTGAAGATAGTGTTGAATTAAAAATATATGTAGAGCGTCAATGAGAGCTAGCTAAAGAATATTTAAAGTTATTTGACTATAGATATAACTTCCTGGAAAATAATTTATTTGAAGGTGATAGTGATAGCCCTATTAAAGCTATATATCTAAAGCTTCTAGATAAATTCAAAGATGATTTAATGTTTAGCTGAGATACTTATAGATATTTAGTAATTAAAAACCTACTTCCTAAAATTAAAAAAGCTTATAAAAGTCATGTTAAAAGATTTGAAGAATTTGGTAATTTTTACAATCTGGATTTAGCTAATTTTAACCAGATAATAACTTTTAGTAAAGAAAAATCTGACGCAACTAAAAAGACATTTCCTAAATTTGAAAAGCTTAGTGATATGGTTCAAAATAAATTTGTCTATGAATCGCTAAATAGCAAAAACGAAATAAAACTTCTTTCAAAAAATGAGCAAAAATTCATCGATGATTGTAAGAAATTTATCGATTACATCGACAAGGAAAATACTAAAATAAATCATTTTGATTGAGCGATTAATTCGCCATCTGGAAATATATTCTTCCAATATAAAATTGTTAATAAAAACGATGAAGATGAATCTCAAATGGCTGTAGAAGTACCTAAAAGCTTCCCGGACTTTATAACTATATTAAACAAAGAACACTTAGTATTTATCGAGGTTAAAGGTCAAGGAAGTGACGATATAAATCTAGAAAAAACGAATAAACTTTTAAGCGCTTACTCTGAATATGTTAATTCATATAAAAAGCTTTTAAGTAATGAAAATAGTTTTTCAAGGAAAAAATTTAAATCACTAACAATGATAGTTGCAGCTTATTCTAGCGATGATTCTAGCTATTTTGAACTTAAAGGAACAAGTACAATAGATAGCGTAAATCAAAAGCTACAAAACCAAGATCAAAAAAGATTTGCCAGCCTTAAAAGCTTTTTCAATGAGATAACAGGCTAAACAAAAAACCGAAACTATTTCGGTTTTTTGTTTAGGGATTTTAAGCTTTAGCTACTTCGGTAGTTGAACTTTGTTTTGCAAAGTTTCTAGCATCAGTGGTATCGATTTCATCTACTGAACCAATGTAAAGGAATTTTCTTGGTTCAACGTTTAAAAATTCACCATTGATAATTCTAACCACAGAATTAACTGTTTCTTTTAAAGAAACAAATACTCCTTTTTCATGAGTGAAATGTTCTGTCATGAAAAAGTTTTGTGAGAAGAAGTTTTGAAGTTGAAGCGCTTTTTTAACAACAACTTTAGCTTCTTCGTCAAGTTCATCAATTCCTAGAATTAAAATAACGTCTTCAAGTTCTTTATATCTTTGAAGAATTTTCTTAGCTTCTACAATTGCATTGTAGTGTTCTTTTCCGATTATTCTTTCATCAACACTATCTGATGAAGAAGCTAGAGGATCAATCGCTGGGAAGATATTTTTAGCAGTAATTTCACGGCTTAATACTAGCGATCCATTTAAGTGCTTAAAGATAGCGACAGCAGAAGGGTCTGATAAATCATCCATTGGTAAAAATACTGTTTGGAATGAGGTTATAGTTCCATTTTCATTTGTAAAAATTCTATTTTCTACATATGAAATATCGGTATTAAGTGTAGCTTGGTATCCTCCAAGAGATGGTTTTTTATCAAGCGAGGCTGACATTTCATTTCCGGCTTGAAGAAATCTGAAAATGTTATCAATAAATAGTAAAACATTTTCTTTTTGTGTATCTCTTAAATACTCAGCTGCGGTAACTCCAATAGGCACTATGCTCATACGTGATCCAGCAAGTTCGTTCATACGAGAAACAAAGATAATTGAGTTTTTCATTAAATTTGAAAACTTAAGCTCGTCGTAAAGCTCAATCGCTTCTCTTGAACGTTCTCCAGCTCCGATGAAAATTGAAGTTGTTTTTTTATCTTTTTTAGAAAGAGTAAATATAACTTCTTTCATTAAAACAGTTTTACCAACTCCAGCTCCACCAAAAAGTCCTATTTTAGCTCCAGATAAAACTGGAATGAAAAAGTCAATAGCTTTAATTCCAGTTTCTAGAATTTGAGGCTTGGTAGTGAAATTACTATTTGCATAAATAGTTGAATCCATTTCAACTCTTTTAAGCTTAGCTTCAGGATTAGTTAACGAATTACCATTAACATCAAAGATGTGGTTTTTTGATTCTTCTCCAACTGGAACCATAAATGATTTTTTAGTATTTTGCAAGTCTTGCCCAACATAAAGTGGTTTCATAGTTGAAATTAAAACTGCGTATAATTCAAAGTCATTTACGATTTTTTTAACCATTAAATGGCTGCCGGTTTCTTTTGAATATAAAATTGTATTAATTTTAGGAAGTTCTTCGTTTTTTGCAAAAGCAACTTCAACAACATCGGTTCAAATTTTAGTTATTTTTGCCATTAGTAATTCTCCATTCTAGCTTCAATTTCCATAATTTGAGCTTTTGTTAGTTGATCAAATTTTCTATCTAAAGTAATTTTTCAGTTGTAGTTTTTATATTCAGCATATTGTAGAAGAGCAAAAGCAAAATAATCTCTTACTAAGCTTTCATCTACGTTTTCACTATTTTTACCATCAATTGAATCAAAGGCATCTTTAAAGCTTTGGTTGGTTTCAACTAAAACTTCAATGAATTTTAAAACTTCAGCGATATTGCTTACGTTTCTAAGAAGTCCTCACGCTAAAAGTTTTGATGTTAAAAAGATAGTTTTTTGGTTGTAAAATGAAACACCTTTTTGAGAAAAAATTCCTTCAACTAATTGACCATCAACAATTAGTGCGTTGGTTTCATCATTTAAATCATATTTAAGTGATGAAAGTTTTGCTTGACGTTTGTAAGCTTTATAAATTTTTCCAATTTCTTTTGAAGTTTTAGCCATGTTTTTCTCTTGCACGGCAGCACCAATACGAGAAACTGATAGCTCGGTATCAATAGCAGGAAGTTGTCCTGATTGGAAAATATTAGCATTTGTTACTAATTGACCATCGGTAATAGAAATAATATTTGATGCAATCAGTGATGAAATATCATTATCAACGGTTTGTAGAATAGGAAGCGCGGTAATTGATTTTTTACCTACGAATCTTCCACTACGTTCTAACAGCCTAGAGTGAGCGAAGAACATATCTCCAGGAAAGGCCTCTTTACCAACAGGTTTATTGGTAAGAAGAGCTATTTCACGATAAATATTTGCATGTGTAGTTAAATCATCAAAGATAACTAAAACGTCTTCATCTTTTGCAATATTTTCAGCGTGAGCCATAGCAACGTAAGGAGCTAGGTATTGTTCATAAGGAGAATCCGCTGGCGCGTTAATAATAATAGTGTGATCTAGCGCTCCATTTTCTTTAAGCAGTTGATAAGTGCTAGTTAGCTGAGCGTGTTGTTGTCCGATTGCAACGTAGATACATTTTACGCCTTGATTTTTTTGGTTAATTATAGTGTTTAAAGCTAAGAAAGTTTTACCGGTTTTTCTATCACCAATTATTAGCTGTCTTTGTCCTCTTCCAATTGGAATAAGTAAATCAACTACAACGTAGCCAGTTAAAAGCTGTTTTTTAAGTGGTTGGTAGTTTAGAAGTTCTTTGGGATTGTTAAATGGAGTTGATAAACTTGAATAATATTTACTTTTATTAAGAGATGCTTTAGCTTTGTGTGGATAAATATTATTTTGAATATCAATTATTTTTCCAAAGAATTCTTTTGAAGTTGCAACTTGAAATTCATGGCTTTGTGGCACAACTTCAGAATTAATATGAAAATCATTAAAAGTTCCAGAAGCAAGGCAATATGCTTTATCTTTTGTAGCTGATATTAAAAGAAGCTTAAGATTTGGATTACTTTTTAAATAAAAGATTTGATTTTGGTGATAATCTAATTGCCCTTTGATTTCAACAACGTAATCAAAGATTGCTGAAATTGTAGGATTGTTATTAGTTGTCATTAAATTCCTCCTAAAATTGCAAACACAATTAAAGCAATTGCAATTATAAATGTAACAGATGTAATTGATCAAGTAAGTGCGATTTTATTGGTTTTATCACTCAATCATTTACGTCTTTTGAAGTTTTGTAAGAATATTGAAAGAATAAATAGTCCGATAGAAATAAGCATTAATATACTTCCAATAGATGCCAGCACGATTTTATTATTTTGCCCACTTTCAATTGGGAGTATATTTAACTTTTCGTATGCGGCTTGAAATTTTTTCTGATCGCTTGGAGCTTGACTTTGAAGTACGTCAGTTAAAATTGTTGTCATGTTTCTGATTTGTTCCATGATAATGGTAAGTTGTTCCATCATGGTGTTGTATTGAGCAGATTCATCAAAAGTAGGATTTCCAGCAAGGCCTTTAAAGTATTGGATTCTACTATTAAGGCTTTGCATTGCTTTGTCAAACGTTTCAACTGAATAATTTGGATTTTTAGCAAAGAATTCTCTAATTTTGTCTCTATTAGTTGAACCTGAATTTGAATTATTAATATTAAAGCTTAGCTGCGCAAATACGCTTTCTAGCCTGGTTGAGAAAAAGGTTCAATATGCGCTGTTATTAATATTTGAAGTTTTAATAGCACTTAAAAATAAGGTTTGAACTGCTTTTCCAAAAGGAGTGTTTTCATATCTTTTAGCGGCAGTTTTTAAATCTTCATTTTCTTCTAATTTAACGCTTGAGCCTAATCTAACTAACAGATCAATATATGATGCGTTATATTTTGGCTCGTTAATGATTCCTGTGGTTACTCCCATTAAATCAAAGGCAGCTGCCGCGATTTCAGCGTTACCTACGTTTGTAAAGTTTAGCTGGTCAGGTTTCATTCCTAGAGCGGTATAAAATTTAGAATATGTATCTTGAACTATTTGGTTAGCTATTTCTCTAGCTAGAGTTGAATTACCGTAGTTTTTAACGTATCCTATTGCATAGGTAGCAGTTTTAGTTGGGTCATTTAAATCACGAATTTCAACTTTAACTTTAATTGGGAAGTTTCCCCTATCATCAAAGAAGGTTGGGTTTTGTTTAATAAATTCGCTATATCCTGGATCTAAATTAAAGTTTGATATTTCAGTCACTCTATATTCGAATCTAGGGTTAATTGGATTGTCAAATGAAAATAATTGAGCAGAGTTTCCAGTTCTAGCTAAAATGTCATTATAGTCGGTAAATCCTGAATATTTATAATTAATAAAAGGAGCTATACGAGGAACGTTTTGTGAAGCGATATTTTTATTTAGATCTTTTTCATTTTCTTTTGGAAGTCCAGGAATTGGATTTTGATTTTGTTGAGTGTTATCTTGCTGTTTTTTTTGTTCTTGATTTTGATCTTGGTTTTGACTAATATCGTAGATGATAAATCTTTTTTGAAGTTTTTCTTTAATATAGTCATCTCAGCTTGAATAGTTTTTAGGAGTAGTTAAATCAAAAGTTTTATCAAAGGTTAGCTCAGTGTCTGTATTGAGTTTTGGAAGATCATCTTTATTAACAAAAATATTATCCCCGGCGTTTTCGTTTTCCTTGTCGGTTATATTTTTGAAATAATCATTAATTTTTGAATTTAGATCATCTTTGCTAATGTCATTGATTTTATCTTTTTCAGTAACTTCTTTTTTAGAATTACTATCTTTGGCCAGAGCTGAAGCATAGTCATTTGGATTTGATCCAATAATAACATTTGAAAATTCTTTACCTTCGTAGGTTATATTTCCAAGGTTATATTTTTTATCATTAGCTAATGCGTTTAGATAAGTAGGATCAAAGGTTTTATCACTAACTAGCTTTGCTTTATTGGTTTGCAAGTACGTTGCTACTTTTTGATAGTAAAGTGCTTTAGCGATTAAATCTCTAGCGATATTTGGTTCGCTTTTAGTAGCTTCGATTAATTCTTTAGCTTTGTTATTTAACGCAGTAACGGTATCATCTACTAGCTTTTCAACATTTTCTTTAACCTTTTTGTCTAGCTCACCTTTAAAGCTATCAAAGTCATCTGCATTTTTTGGTGGAGTTGCAGGAGTTTTTGGGGTAGTTCCGCCACCGGTTCCGTTATTGTTGGTATTTGCATTACTGTTGGTATCAGCTGATATAGCAACTATTGATAGAGCAGTAGAACTAGCAAGAAGGCTTGAAGTTAAAAGCATTTTTTTAAGTTTTATTTTCATGAGACCTCTTTTTTAGGAACCAATGAAAAGTTGATAATGGCTTTTAATTTAAAGTTTCTATCATTGATTTCATCAATTTTAGCCTGCTCAACTAGTGATGAGTTTAAATCTCTTAAAGAAGTTAAATAAGTTATTTCTTTGTTATTTTCTTTATAAGTTTTTTGGATATTTTTAATAAATTCTTGCATTTTTTTAACAGATTCGTATGCTTTTAAATGATCGTTATATTTAATGGTGATTTTATCGTCAATATAAGATATGAAAACGTTTTGCAAAATAAAGTATTCAACATCTAAGCTAGGAAGAGTTACTTGGAAAAAGCATTTAGTATAGCTTCCTATCGAATTATTTTTAAATTCAGATCAATTATCTCTAAGACCGTTGTTGATTTTTAAAGATACGATATCTAAATAATTTTCAACGTTATTTTGAGAGAGAAATTTTACTTTAATTACATCTTTCATTAGCTTCCCTCTTTCTTAATAGATGATGAATGAAGAAGATCTTTTTTCTTAAATAGTATTGAAATTTGTTCAACTTCAAGTTCACGTTTTTCACGCTCGATTCTAATATTTAGCAGCCTTAGTTTTTCGTCTAGATCGTTAAGCGTTTTATTTAAAGCAACAAGTTTATATTTTTCGCTAATTAAAGCTGATTCTGAAAGCAAACTAAGTGAAACGTAAGTTAAATAAGATTCGAATTCAGAGTTGATAAATTCTTTGATCTCTGGATAGATTTTAAGTTTTGATGTATCAACTGATTCAACTTTATTTTGTAGATTTCTTTCGATTTTAAAGTTTAGTTTATTAAGCGGCAGAACGCTTAGATATGCTTCTTTTAATTTTGATGAGTTAATTACAAAATTTAAATTGTGAAATCCATTTGTTTTTAAATAGTTTTGTAAAAACTTTGGAAGAATTTTTACTAAAAACTCTACGTCGTTTTTATCGTGGCTAAAAATTACGTGAGCTTTGTGTTTAGTTGCAAATTCATTTGCACGTTTACCAATAACTACTAAAAAGTCGCGTTTGAAATCGATTGACTTTTTCATGTTTCTTTCGTGTCTTTGGTATGAGTTAGTTGCAAATTTTTCTTCTTCGGTTATATAAACTCAAATAGATTTAACTCTTGAAAGTTTAGAGAGAATTTTAAGTTGCTTTTGCAAAATTAAAGAATGTTTTATCTCATAACGCTTAGCAAGACTTTCAATGTAATACTTTGCTTGAAGTGATCTTTCAAAGTAAAAAACGTTTTGCTTTGAAAGTCTTAAGATATTAATAAGAGTTATGTTTTTATCTGATTCGACAATCTTTTTGATTTTGGTGTAGCTTTCTCTTTTATTTACTAGCGATTTAACGTTCATTTTCTACTACCGACTTATCAAATAAAAGTTTAAATTTTGAATTTTCATCTAAAAATAAAATTACATTTGGAAAAATTTCAATTACTTTTAATTTTTCAAATAAATAATCTTTTAAAAAGTTATTTAAATGTTTAAATACAAGGTTAGTTTTATCGTTATTTTTGGCACTTAAATCTGTGCTTAAAACATTGCTATCTTCAGAAAGAGATACATAAGGAACAAGATCGTGTAAACTAAAACGTTCGTTTCTAGTTCAAGCTAAAACAAAATCATCAAAAACTACTTGTTGTTTTTGGAAGAAGCTATCATATGAAGCTTTTCAAAGTTTGTTAAATTCACTGATTTTATCTTTTTGGTTTAGCTTTAGATAAAACTGGTTAACAAATTGTTCATATGATAAAAATTTTTCATCGCTATCTTTAGCTTGAGATAGAATTTCGAAATAATTTTTGTAAACAAAATCTTGATATTTAAGTTGCTCTTTGCTGTATTGAGCTTCTTTTGTTTTTTTAGATTTTGAATTTAATGGTTTTTTAAATTTAAACATATCTTTCCTTTATGATTGTGAATACTTCTTACTGTAACGATAAATATTAACGGTATTAAATACTCAAAATGCAATTTTTGAAATCATAAATACAATCGAAATAAAAGTAACTAAAATCATGGCAATTTCAGGAACTTTAATTCTAAATGCAATAGTAGCTAGCGAGAAGTTATCAATACTTGATAAATTCAGGCTTAGTATTTGATACGCAGCGATAAAGCCAACTAAAAATAGCACTGCAGCGATATATAGCAGCTGGCTAAAGTTTGGCTTTCTAGTGAAAAACATTCAATTTATCACGATAGCTAAAACAAATACTACCATTGCAATAGTTACTGCGGTTGTGGTTAATTTTTGCTCAACGTATAAATTAGTTCCTACCGCCCCGGCGCATATTAGCGCGATAGCAAAAACATTTGAATATAAAATTAGCCGAGTATTTTCTCTAGCTACCTTTTTAATGTTAGATATCACTAAAACAAATAAAGTAAGTAGGAAAAATGTCCCAATGTAGGCTGGGAAGATGTAATAGTTGATTTGTTGATTTACTAAATATGAATCGACAAATTTAACTTCGTATGCAGGCATGGTACTTCTAGGATCAATTTCAACGAATTTAAAATTAGGATCTGCTACTAGAAAAATTGAAACCAAGTATCATAGCGCAATTGCTAGCGATATAACAATTAGTACTGTAATTACATTTTTTAAAAATATTTTACTTTGTGAAAGCGAATTTGGCCGAACCAAAAACGCTCAAAATGAAGATAATACAGTAACTATTACAAATAAAATAATTGCCGCTAGTTGCATTACTGAAGCTAGCTCATTTTTGAAAATATTGGCAAGCATTCAATTTTGAAGTTTATTTTCAACAAATAAGCTTTGGTATGTAGTTTCTTGTGTAAAAATAAAAAACATTGCATATAACCCTACAAATGTTATGTATTTTAGTGTTTTGTTAAAAGCGTAAAGTGCTTGTTCTTTTTTAGTGTAGTTATTTAACCTAAAATCATGAATCTCAAAGATCTGATTTATTATTAAAAGTCCAATAAATGAAAATGATTTTTTAAAAACCATTGTAGGGCTATCAACCTTAATTACAAAAGCAATAATTAAAACAATTAATGCGTATAGGTTATAAGCTAGGAAATATGGAATATATTTATAGCTAGGTGCTAGAAACTTATTTGAATTTCTATATGCAAAAAAGTAGGTCATTAAAACCGTAAAAAATGCATATAGGTAATTAAAAACAAGTAAGAAATTAAGGCCTTGGAATTCAGTGTTGTTGTATAGAAAAAGTATTGAAAAGTCAGCATCTTGCTTAGCGGTTGCATTTGTTTCTTTAAAAATTGTAGGAAACATAAAAAGCAAAATTAAACTAACTGAAAAAATCAAAAAATAGCTAATTAAAGAAAAAATTTGACTTAGCGGATATTTTTCTAAAACAAAGTGAATTTTTGTTTTCATTTACTGCCTCCTTTCTAGTCTAAAAAGCTAAATAAATTAGTAATTTTTTTTAAATTGCCTAAATTATAAATTGTTTTTTTTTTTTTTTTGTAAATAAAAATTACAAAAAATTACATTTCTAGGATTTAAGTTCCTATAGGAACTTATTATATCATAATTTTTATTACTCAAAAAATAAATTTTTTATTTATATAGGCGTATAATTAAAAAGTAAGAGGAATATAAGAAAAAATTTTTTTATATTAAAGACTTTACAAAGACCCCAAAAATAATTTAATAAGAAAGCAAAAATGCATATTAAAATTTTCTTAAGTTTTTAGATGTTTTAAAATTAACTTTTAATATGTATTTTAGTTTATGAAAATACAATACAATCAAAAAAACGAAAGCGATATTGTTATAAATTTTGTTTTTTATGATTCAAAAAAGATTAAAGATTTTATAATCAAAAAAAACGGATATTTAACAGAAGATTTAGAAAATAAAATCGCTTATCTTTACATCGATGAAAAACATGCCAATATCGATGGTTTAACTAAAGTAATAGATAGCTTTGCCTCTAGCATTAAAAGAAACTATCAAATTAATACCGAATCTTTAACTAGTCATTTTGATATCTATGACGCTTTAAGAATTTTAATAATGCGTCTTGATTTTCATTCAAGCGTATTATTTAAAAAGTCAATCGACGATTTAAAAGAAGTAAAAAAATTCAAACCTCAAATTAGTTTAATTATTAACACCTTTGACGAAAAGCATGTTGATAATTACGTTAAAAAAATTAAAACCATTTCCAATAGCGTTAAAAGCGCAAGGTTTTTACAATCTATGCCTGAGAATTTTTTAAATTCAGAGCAGCTAGCTCACTACGTGGCTAAAGATTTAAAACAAATTCCAGAAATCCAAGTTACGGTATTTACTAAGTCAAATATCGAACACCTTGGAATGAATTTGCTTCTTAGCGTAAATAAAGGATCAACTCACGAACCTAGAGTTGTGATTTTAGAATATAACGGTGATCCAGAAAGTAAGCAAAAAACTGTCTTTGTCGGAAAAGGAATTACCTTTGACACCGGTGGAGTTAATACTAAAGGATATCACACTGAAGGCATGAAATACGATATGTCAGGATCCGTGGTTGCCGCTTTTGCTTTAAAAGCGCTCGCTAAACTTAAAGCAAAAGTAAATGCAGCAGCTATTATGTGCATTACCGATAATAGAAGTGCAGGAGATGCCTCGCTTCCTGAAAACGTATATCAGTCAATGTCTAAAAAATGAGTTGAAGTAGTCGATACCGATGCAGAAGGAAGGCTTGTTTTAGCTGATGGAATATTTTATAGCGCTAGCGTTTTAAAAGCAACCACTATAGTAGATATCGCCACCTTAACTGGAAGCCTAAAATTTGCACTCGGAGAAACTTATTCAGGAGTGTGATCAACTAGCGATGAAAAATGAGAAAAACTAAAAGAAGCTTCGCTAACTACTTTTGAAAAAATCTGAAGAATGCCACTTCATGAAGACTATCATAAAGAAAATAAAAATTCAAAAGTTGCCGATCTTAAAAACTATTCATCAAAAGTTCCATGCGATCATAACCAAGCGGCTATGTTTTTAAAAGAATTTACCAAAGGCGTGGATTTTATTCACTGCGATATAGCCTATACCGCTGCTAAAGATCAAGTAGCGCAGGGAGTTTTAATTCCAACTTTAGTTGAATTTGCATTAAATTTAAAATCTTAAGAGCTTATTTAAATAAAAAGGTAAAATTTAACTAAACTACTACTATTATTAGTTACAGAAAGAAAATAATGAAATTAAATAAAGTAACCAATCAAAGAAATAGCGATATGCTACTAAAAGCTGTCTTTGACAGTGAAAAAACCAAAGAATGCAAACTGCTACTTAAAAAACAAAATCAAGTAACAGAATTCTTTAGCGAAAATACCGCTAAAGCATATCTTGGTAGTGAAGAAAAATATACTTATGAAACTTTAGTTAAATTTGTAAAACAATTTGTTTCATCACAAGCTCGCCCATACCAAGTTGATGTTGCTTCATTTGCTAAAAAAGCAGTTAAGCCAAGACATGTTGTTAAAGCTTTTGTAGATGCATATAACTACGCTAATGCTGATTTATATTCAGCTAAAACTAACCAAAAAAACAGTGACGAAGAAAAAGCACTTTCACTTTTATTTGTCTCAAACAACCCTGGTGAAGTTTCTGAATTAGAATTAACCTATAGAAAACAAACAGTGCTTTCAGAAGCTGTTAATTTTGCAAGAAATCTTCAAATTCTTCCACCTAATATTGCTAACTCAGAATATTTAGCTAAAAAGGTAGAAAACGAATTAAGCGAATATGCAAATCTTGAAGTTAAAGTTTTAGATAAAGAACAAATCGAAGACTTAAACATGGGGCTACTTCTTTCAGTTAATAGAGGAAGTATGTATGAGCCTAGAGTGGTTGTAATTGAATATAACGGTAACAAAGAATCAGAAGAAAAAACCGTTATGGTCGGAAAAGGAATTACCTTTGACTCTGGAGGATATTCACTTAAACCAGCTCGTTCAATGCTTGGAATGAAATTCGATATGTCAGGAGCTGCAATTGTAGCTTCAACTATGATGGCAGTTGCAGAATTCAAACCTAGAGTTAATCTATCAGCGGTGCTATGTCTAACAGATAACAGAGTAAACGGAGACGCTTCTCTTCCTGATTCTGTTTGAGAGTCAATGAGCGGAAAAACAGTTGAAGTAAATAACACCGACGCTGAAGGTAGACTTGTTATGGCTGATGGGCTAACCTATGCCGTTAGAAAACTAAACGCTACAAGACTTATCGACGTTGCAACTCTAACAGGAGCTATTCTATCTGCGCTTGGAACTACCTATACTGGAGTTTGAGCAACATCAGATCAAGATTGACAATCAGTTTTAATGGCATCTAAAGTTCAAGATGAATTAGTTTGAAGAATGCCTCTTGATGATGAATTTTCAAAAGAAATTAAAAAATCTCTTGTAGCTGATCTTAAAAATACCGATCTTACCGGAATGGGTGGATCAAACTCAGCTGCAATGTTTTTAAAAGAATTCACTGAAAATAGAAAATACGTTCACTTTGATATCGCTGGAACTGCAGAACAAGGCGGAAATCCTACTGGAGTTATGGTTAAAACCTTAGTTCAACTTGCAATCAACGAATCAATTCGTGAAATGAAAAAATAATCAATTTTAAAATAACTCGCTATTGGGTTATTTTTTTATTTTTAATTTTCAAATATTTGAAAAATGTATAATTTAGTTAAAAATAAGCATAAAATTTGCATTTTTTGAAATTTATGAAATAAGGTAAATATGAAAAAATACGATGTAATAATTATCGGCTGAGGTAAAGGCGGAAAAACTCTAGCTAATAAGCTCGGCCTATCTAATAAAAAAGTAGCCATTATTGAAAAAGATCCAAAGATGGTTGGAGGAACCTGCATTAATGTCGGCTGCCTTCCTACTAAAAGCTATACTCACTATAGCCATGTTTTTGTCGAAAGCTCAAAACTAGGATACAAAACCAGCTACGAAACTGGTAAAAAAGCTTATGTAAAAACTCTAAAGCATAAACTCGAATTTGTTAAAAAGCTAAACCAGAAAAACTTTGAATTATTAAATAAAAATAAAAACGTAGATATTTATATGGGAAGCGCTAAATTTTTAAGTGACTATGAAGTTGAAGTTAACTTAAATTCAAATAAGAAAAAAGTAAAACTTACTGCTAAAAATATAATCATAGGAACTGGATCAGTAAGCAGAAAACTAAATATCGAAGGTGCAGCAAAATCTAGATTTGTTAAATATAGTAATGACATTTTAAATCTAAGAACGCTGCCTAAAAAACTACTTGTAGTAGGTGCTGGTTTTATAGGTCTAGAATTTGCATCATACTTTGCAAACTTCGGAACCCAAGTAACAGTAGCTCAATATAATAGTGACTTCATGCCAAATGAAGATAAAGAAGATAGTAAATTTATATTAGATACTCTCAAAAAACAAGGTATTAAATTTGAATTCAATACCACTTGTGAAAAATTTAAAGATTTAAAATCTCAAGTTCAAGTATCACTGAGCAATAAAACTAAAAAATACAAAGAGAAATTTGATGCGGTATTAATTAGCGCTGGTAGAATTCCTAATACTTTAAATTTAGGACTTGAAAATACTAAAATTAAAGTATTAGATAATAAAGCTATTGAAGTTAATAAATATCTTCAAACAAATGTTAAAGGAATATATGCAATAGGAGATGTTAAAGGCGGACCTATGTTTACATATATTTCACTTGATGATTATCGGATAGTATCTGACCAACTTCTAAAAACTAAAAAAAATAGAAATCTGGATAATAGACCACTAGTTCCTACTAATGTATTTATCCGTCCTAGCTTTGCTAGAGTAGGACTAAATTTAAAACAAGCTAAAGAGTTAAACTTGCAAGGCTGCTACGCTAAAACTATATTAACAAGCTCTATTCCAAAAGCTCACGTAATTAATGAGCTTGAAGGTTTTAACAAATTAATCTTCAACAAGCAAAACCAATTAATTGGCGTGTCGCTTTTTAGCTATGTAGCACACGAAATAGTTAACGTGTTTTCTTTAATGATTCAAAACAAAATGACTTTTGAAGAAATTAAGGATTACATTTATTCACATCCAGTCTACACTGAAATGCTTAACGATTTATAGCAAAAAACAATCCAACTTAGGATTGTTTTTTGATGTCTTTTCATGAGTAGGGAAACTCTTTGGGGCAGCTTCTTAATTTTTTGATTCTAACTAAAAAATTTTCTTTAGCGTTTAGGATAAACTTATCAACTATAACTTCAACTTTTAGTTTAGATAAAATTTCTTGAGCCTCTAAAATTTCTTGTTTGTATTTAGGACCTTTAATTAGTACCATTTCACCTTTTAAAGCCACTAAGTGAAATGCTGCCATTAACATGGTTTTAACGCTACCAACTGCTCTAGCTACAACTACATCATAAATATTTTTTTGGCTAAATTCTTCAGCTCTTTGTTTATAGATATTAACTTTATCTAAAGTTAATTCTTGTTTTACTAAGTTTAAAAAATCTACTCTTTTTTGAATTGGTTCAAAGATATCAATTGAATTATTTTCTCTTAATAAAGCATAAGGAATTGCAGGAAAGCCAACGCCAGAACCGATATCTAAAATTTTAATTTCGCTTTTATCTTTTGTAGAAGAATTCATATGTAAAAGCGAATTTAAAATTCCTTCTTCTCATAAAGACTCACCACTAAATCCTGTTAGGTTTATATTTTTATTATGCTCTTCTATTAAAGAAACGTATTTTTCAAAATCTAAAAAGTTAGCATTACGTTCTTTACAATAAGCAATAACTTTATTTTTGAATTCCATTATTAAATAAAGTTATTGCTTCTTTTCATTTTTTATATATTTCAGAAATGCTCTCGCCTACTACCGATGCTGAAATTACTTCTGATAAAAAGCTAGCTAGAGAAACTATTTTTAGCTTTTTAAATTTAGAAAGATTTTCATAATTATCAACTGAATTTGTAATTAAAACTTCTTTGATGTTTTCATCATTTTCAAAGATTTCAAAACCTTTTGTAAATAGCCCATGGCTAGCTACTAAAATAACGTCTTTAGCACCTTCATTTTTTAAAGCTTTAGCAGCCTTTAAAATAGTTCCACCGGTATCGATAATATCATCTACTATTACTGCGTTTTGATTTTTAATCTCACCTAGAATTCCCATCACTTCGCTTTGATTTGCTCCGGTTCTTCTTTTATCGATGATGCAAATTTTTAAATTATCAGAAATAAGCTCGGCGAATTTTCTAGCTCTAACAGTTCCTCCATGATCAGGAGAGACTATCGTAAAGTTATTGCTATAGGTTTTTTTAAGCTCTAAAGCCAATGGATATTGCGCTTTTAAATCATCAACTGGAATATCAAAAAATCCTTGAATAGATGGATTATGTAAATCTATAGAAATTATTCTATCAGCTCCAGCTTTTTGAAGAAGATTAGCCATTAGCTTAGCTCCGATGGGTTGCCTTCCACTGACTTTTCTATCCTGACGAGCGTAGCCATAATAAGTAAGCGCTACTGTTACATTTTTAGCGCTTGCTCTTTTTAGCGAGTCTAAAAATAAAAATAGCTCCATGTAACTATGATTTACATTTTTTGAAGTGGAAGCAATAATATAAACGTCTCTGTTTCTAACTGTATCTTCGCTAACAAGCATAGTCTCACCATCTTGGTAAGTAGTTTTAACAATTGGAGTTAGCTTGATGTTTAAAATCTTTGAAATTTCTTCTGCTAAAACTTTGCAGTTATCCATTCCAAATAAAATAATGTTACTGTTATCAATTTTATTCATAATCTGTATTTAAATTTTAATTTAATAAACAAAAAAACATTCAAAAAAGAATGTTTAATTTTCGTCTTTTCTAGATAAAACTCTTCTACCAGTTTCGGTAACTAAAACATCATCTTCAATTCTAGCTCCGGTTAAACCTTCTAGATAAATTCCAGGTTCAACAGTTATAACCATATCAGGTTCTAGTACTGTTTCACCTCTAAATGAAACCACAGGAAGTTCGTGCACGTCAATTCCTAATCCGTGTCCGGTTGAATGTAAAAAGTAGTTTTCATATCCTTTAGCTTTAATGTAGTTTCTACATACTAAATCAATATCGCTGGCTAACACTCCTGGCCTCACTGCGTCTCTTCCAGCTTTGGCAGCTTCTTCTACAATTTGAAGCACTTCTAAAACTTTAGGATCTTTAGCTTTGGCTCTATCACCTAAAAAGCTAGTTCTAGTAATATCGGCACAAAATCCTTTATATAGCCCACCAAAGTCTACCTTTAAAATTTCATTGTCCTCTATTACATCATCGGTTGGATGGTGGTGAGGCTCAGCGGCATTTTTTCCGGTAGCTACAATAGAATTAAAACCTTCTTTAGAACAACCATTTATTTGCATAAAATATGCAAGCTTAGCAGCAGCATGCTTTTCGGTTACTTTTTCTTTTTTATCAAGTTTAAATCTTAATCACGCCATTAATTGATCGTAAGATTTTAGTGATAAATCAACAACTTCTTGCAGGGTTTCTATTTCTTCTTTAGATTTAACAACTCTTAATTCTTGACCATGAACTCAAGCTACATTTTCTTCTTTTAAATCCATTAAAGAAAGTAAATGTTTTGTAAGTTGCTTGGTTAGATAATTTTCTTCTAGCAGAACTTTTTTAAATCTCTTTTCTTTAAAAAAATTTTTTAGATTATCTCCGGCAAGAAGTTTTACTTCAACGTTTTTAGCAGTTTTTTTTGCGTATTCAATATATCTATTATCTACAAATAAAGTAGCTTTATCTTTTTCAACTACTATATAACCATCTGAGGTTTCTACTTTTGCGTATCATAATCTAGTTTGAGGCGCTTCTGAAACTAGCGCATCAGCTTTATGTAAATCTAATAATTTTAATAATCTTGTTTTGTCCATAATTAACTATATTTCTCTGGATGTTTTTCTTTCATTTTTTTTATAAAGTCATCTTTATGAAGACTTGAATATTTTTCAAATAATTCATAGCATTCTTTAAGCTCCTCTAAAGCTCATTCTTTAGATTCAAAGCCTTCAACTTTAGTAATGCCTACTCTTTTGAAGTTTTTATAGTTTGCAAAAAACGCTTCTAAATTTACTAAAAAAGAAAGCGGAAGATCTTTTAATTCTTTGATGTGCTCTAGCCTAAAATCATCAGCGTGAACTGCTACTAGTTTAGTATCAGTTTCGCCATCGTCAACCATTTTCATAGCTCCTATTACTCTAACGTTAAGAGCTGAGTTAGGTAAAAACTTTTCAGGTGAATAAACTAGCACGTCAAGCTCGTCTCCATCTCAGTCTAAAGTGCTTGGCACAAATCCATAATTACATGGATATAAAAAATCTTCTCTTAGAATTCTATCGACTTCTAGCATGTTAGTTTTACGGTTAAATTCGTATTTAACATTTGAGCCTTTTGGAATTTCAATTACTACTTTTAATTTCATATATGAAAATATACCAAAATCTAATAATTTTTTTTAGATAATGTAAAATAAAATAATATGAATTCTAAATTAATGATAAGCCTTGCAAATTCAGTTAGCTCCTTAGTTCCCGGACCTACCACTACTAGTGTAGGTGGAGGCCTTTCTAAAGACGTAGCTATTGTATTAGTAGTTGGCTTTTTTTTACTTGCCGCGCTAATGATTCCACTTCACTTTAGACAAAAGAAAAAAGTAAAGCAATTTAAAGAAAAACAGCTTAGAGATTTCTATCAAAATAATCCAAGAAAAACTCACATGAAATATGAAGACACTAAAATGTTTCTGCCTTCTTGAGAGAGAGCAAAATATTCTGCCCCTATTATTTTATTTATAGTTTTTATAGTAATAGCAATTTCTATTTTAGTTGGTTCTACATTAATATCAAGATAACATTAAAATAAAAATTTATTATATAATAATAATTAGAATTAGATTATTTGCTTTTTGAAAGAAATGCGAATAGTTTGTTCAGATTCTTTTAGATTATAATAGAAAGGTTCAATAATCTTTATTAATGAGTTTCGCGAAATTAGGCTCTTTTTTTAGATCAAAAAAAGAGAAAAATTCAGATAACAGCGGCTCAGGAAATGCACGTAAGATCTTATCTAAATTATCTGGTGCTTTCATGTTGCCTATTTCTGTTATGGCGATTGCCGGATTATTTTTAGGGGTTGGAGCTACTGTTGCTGAAAAAGCAGCCGGAGTTGCAGCTGTTCAAAAAATCGGTGAATTGCTTAAAATTTTAGGTGATCCTGTTTTCGGTGCACTACCATTACTTTTTGCTGCTGCGTTTGTTATCGCATTTACAGACGAAGCCGGAGTTGCGGTTTTTGCTGCCATTATAGGTTACCTAGTCTTCTCAGCGGTTCAGGGAGTATTTATTACACCTGTAACATCGACTGTAGACGGTAAAGAAGTTATTGACGGATACGTTGTTTTATTTGAACAAGGTGGAAGATCTGCCAAATCTCTTAAACAATTAGTTGGATCAACTCTTGGTATTCGTTCATTACAAACATCAGTGTTTGGAGGAATAGTTGTAGGACTTGTTGTTCAATATCTATACAACAAATTCCACACTATCCAATTACCTAGAGTAATTTCATTCTTTGGTGGAAAAAGATTCGTTTCACTAGTTACAATTCCAGCTATGGCTGTATTAGCATTTGTATTCTTGCTATTTTGACCATGAGTGGGAATTGCACTTAACTTCTTAGGTGAAGCATTAAATAAAACACCAGTTGGTGTTAACTCACTTATCTTCGGATACATAGAAAGATCATTAATCCCATTTGGATTACACCATGTTTTCTATGCACCTGTTTGATATACACCTGCAGGAGGGGATTTAAACGCTGCTTTACAAGCTTTTGTTTCAACAAATAGTCTTCCTCTTGATTTATCACTTGTTGATTTATCATTTGAAGGAGCAAAAGATTCTGCAGCAGCTGCAGCTGCTGCTGGAGTTTCTGAAGGATATGCAAACTTCGTTAAGTTATTCCAAGATGTAGCTAAAGAACCTAACGGTTTCCAAGGTGATTCAACAATATCACTTAAATTACTAGGATATGGAAATACAGTAGCGCTATTTTCACCAACTGAATTAGTAGCACTTAAAAACCCATCATCTACAATTCCTACAACACTTTCATGAGTTGGTAAAACTACAAGCCAACTAGTAACTGTTGCTGGAAAAAAATACTACCTATACTCAAATGTTCCATTATTTGCATTTGTACAATACGCACTTAACATTAAAATCGGACAATACCTAGACGGTAAATTCGGTGTTATGATGCTAGCTCTTCCTGCTGCTGCTGCTGCTATGATATTTGCAGCACCTAAGGAAAATAGAAAAGTTGCTGCCGGAACAGTTGTTCCTGCTGCGTTCACCTCACTTATAACAGGTGTTACAGAACCAATTGAATTTACATTCCTATTCTTATCACCATTATTATTCTGAGGATTCCACTCAATTATGGCTGCATTCTCATTCATGTTTGCAAACCTATTAAACGTTCATATACCAATGGCCTTTTCAGGTGGAATTCTTGACTTTGTAATTTATGGGGTTATTCCATTCCAAAAAGGAACACAATTCTGATTCCCATTACTTACAGGGGCAGCATACATGCCAGTTTACTTCTTCGTATTCTACTTCTGAATTAAATACAAAAACTTAGAAACACCTGGAAGAGGTGGAAACACTAAATTATTTACCAGAAAAGACTATGAAGCTAAAAAAGATGCTAAACATTCAGCTGAAGGTATGGCATCTGCAAAAACAGTTGATACTCAAGCTTACGCTGTAGTGCAAGCTTACGGTGGAACTGAAAACATTACTGCTTACAACAACTGTGCATCAAGACTTCGTTACGATGTTAAAGATGTTAGAAAAGTTAATCCAGAAGCTCTAAAAGCTGCTGGAGCCGTTGCCGTGAAATTTGAAGCGTCTAACCACGCGCAAGGAATTTTCGGGCCAGTTGCAGAACAATTAAATTCAAAAATTAAATCACAAAGAGATTTAATTGCAGCTAAAGAAGCAGAAGAAAAAGCTTCTTCTGTGAAGAAATTAAATCAAGCGCCAGTAGTTGAAAAAGAAGTTGTTAAAAAAGAAACTCCAGTTAGAAAAACAACAGTAGAACAATTAACAAAACCAGTATCTTTATACACTCCTGCTAGAGGTGATTTAAAACCTTTAGAATATCTAAACGATGGTGTGTTTTCAAACAAAACCATGGGAGATGGATTCGTTGTTAGATTTGTTTCTGAAAAAGTTGGAAACGTTTACTCACCAGTTGATGGTGTTGTAACACTAGTTTTCCCAACAAAACATGCTTACGGAATCGAAACCAAAGAAGGTGTTAAATTACTTGTTCACATTGGAATTGATACCGTTAATCTAAATGGACAAGGATTTGAATCATTTGTTAAATTAGGTCAAAAAGTTAAAGCTGGAGACCAACTAGCTAAAGTTGATTTACCATTCCTAAAAAGACACAAAGTAAAATCAGATGTTATTACTCTTGTTTTACCAGAATCAAAATACAAAAACTTCTCAGTTACACTAGATACTAACGAAGTTCCTAAATTAGGAATCAGAGTTGGATTAGTTAGATAATTTCCAAAGTAAAATACTAAAAAATGCCAAAAGGCATTTTTTAGTATTCTTTTTTAAATTTTTCTTCAAGTTTAATAAGTTTTTTTAGCGTTTTATTTATCGAGTCATAGACATTGGTTCTTGAGGTTACTAGAATTTTGGCTATTTCTGAATATGATAAATCTTCATGAAAATAAAGCTGAAAAATTTGCTTTTGATTTTGGGTTAATAAAAATGAATATTTATCAAAGAGCATTAAATATAAATTTAAATCTTCAAAGTTTTTTTTAGACATTTTCCTGCAATAGAGATTTTGTCATTTGATAAATAAAAAGCTCTAAATCAAATTCTTGCAAATCATCAAGTTTTTCACCAAGACCTACTAGCTTTACATTTAAATCTAGCTCATCTTTAATGCTTAAAACTATTCCACCTTTAGAAGTTCCATCCATTTTAGTAAGAATTATTCCGCTTAAATTAACAACTTCTTTAAAAACCTTAGCTTGCATTATCCCGCTTTGCCCGTTAGTAGCATCGAGCACTAACAGTGATTCATTAGGAGCTTCTGGCAGAAATCTTTTTAAAACTTCATACATTTTCTTAAGTTCATTCATTAAATTAACTTTATTTTGAAGCCTACCAGCGGTATCTATAATCAGCAAATCATAAGCTTCATCTTTAGCTTTTTTTGCAGCTTCATAAATTACTGAAGATGGATCTGCATTAGCTTTTTTTGGCATTACAATGTCGCATCCGATTTTTTCACTTCAAATTCTAAGCTGTTCTACCGCTCCTGCACGGAAGGTATCAGCTGCTGCTATTAAAACCTTTTTATCTAAGCTTTTATAATAATTTGCTAGCTTAGCGATCGATGTAGTTTTTCCACTACCATTAACTCCTACTATAAAAAATACATTTGTCTGGTTATTTTTATAATCTAAGGAAGTGTCTATTATTGAATTATTGGTATAAATTTCAAAAATCTTATCAGCTATTATTTCACCAATTAATTTAATGTCGGTAATTTTATTAATTCTAATTTCTTTTTTGATTTGCTCAATTATGACATCAACTAAAGAAACGTTAATATCTGACATTATTAGAATTTCTTCTAAGTTTTCAAAATACTCTTCATCAAGCTCTAGATGTTTATTTTGAAGCTCAAGTAGCTGCTTACCAAAATCTGATGCTTGTGAGAGTCCTTTTTCATATTTTTGAAATTTTTCGCTTTTTAAAACTAAATTAAGATGTTTTTCTTTTAGTTTTTTCTTTTTTTCATCAATTTCATTTTCTTTGTTGCTATGAAATAGTTTGTTTATTATTTTCTTAAAAAAAGCCATATTCATATTTTAGTTTAATAATTGAAAATAATGTAAAATTTATTAAATAATATCGTTATGTCTAATTTTAAGCATAGTAATAAAACATATTTACTAAAAAACCTTACAAAGTTAGCACTTTTTGAATCATTAAATAATTTAAATCAAAAAACTGGTGAATTTTTTGAAGAATTTGCCACCTTAAAAAACGAATTAAGATATCTTAAATTTCAAAATCCAGAATTTTTAAATGATGAATTTAAATTTTCAGACATGGATTTTAGTTTTCAAAATGACTCTGCAAGTAATTTTGCTTTTTCCAGTGATTTAATAGAGTTTAACAATCAAGTAAGACAGTCAAAGTTAAATATTGCCAAAAATAATTTAAATTTTTGAAATGAATTTGATTTTAATTTAAATCTTAATGACGAACATATCATGGAAATCCAGGCGCTAACTTTAGAAGAAAATTCAAGCTCTTTAGAAGAGACAATCGAAATTATCACTGAAAAAATTAGAATTTAATTATGGAATTAAAAGTTAACATTGCAATCGATGGACCTAGTGGCGTAGGTAAATCTACCGTATCAAAATTAATTGCCAAAAAACTAAACTACACATTTATAAATAGCGGAAGCATTTACAGAACTATAGCTTACCACGTTATTAAAAACGATATAGATATCAATAACGAAAAAGATGTTATTTCATCTTTAGATTTCCTTGAATTTAGTTTATCAAAAAATGAAGAGCTATTTTATAAAGGCGAAAATATAACTTTAATTCTTCGTTCCGAACAAATTTCAATTTCAACTCCTGTAGTTTCTAAAATTCCCGAAGTTAGAGAATTTGTAACTTCATATATTCAAAAAATGACTAAAGGCAAAAAAGGTTTTATAATCGATGGTAGAGATACAACCTTTAAAGTAATGCCTCACGCTGACGTTAAAATTTTTCTATGAGCTACCGCTGAAGAAAGAGCTCAAAGAAGAGTAGATCAAAACCATCAGCTAGGATATAATTCAAACTACGATGAAGTTTTATATGAAATTAAAAAAAGAGATCATCAAGATATGAATCGCGAGCATGATCCACTTCATAAAACAGAAGACTCAATTCTAATTGATTGTACAAATATGAAAATCGATGAAGTTGTTAATAAAATAATTTCACTTATCAAATAATAATTATGAAAAATACTATTGCAATTATTGGAAGACCAAATGTAGGAAAATCTACATTATTTAATCGTTTAAATGGTAGAAAAATTTCAATAGTAGACGATACTCCAGGAGTAACAAGAGATAGGCTCTATGAAGTTATTTCTTGACTTAATAAAGAAATTAAAATCATAGATACTGGAGGAATCGAAATTAAAAATGCTCCTTTCCAAGAGCAAATTCAAATTCAAGCCAAAATTGCAATCGAAGAAGCTGACGTTATATTTTTTGTTTTCGATGGACATAGTGAAATATCAAATGATGATTTATTTATCATGAATATTTTAAGAAAAGCCAACAAAACAGTTTTAGCTTTAGCCAACAAGCTAGAAGGTAATAAAGATTTTGACTATTCTTGATATAAACTAGGAGTTGATATTTTCCCAATTTCAGCGCTTCACGGTGAAGGGCTAGGAGAAGCGCTAGATGAAGCTTGCAAACATTTATTTTTTGAAGAAAAAAATCTAGAGAATAATTTCAAGCTTTCAATTATCGGTAAGCCTAATGCCGGTAAGTCTTCATTATTAAATAAATTAACAAATGAATATAGATCTATAGTTTCTGAAATTCCAGGAACAACTAGAGACTCTGTTAAAAGCTTTCTAAAAATAAAAGATCAAAACTTTGAAATTATTGATACCGCTGGAATTATGCGTAAAAGTAAGCTGGTAGAGAGCGTAGATCACTACGCTCTTATGCGGGCAATGAGTTCTTTAGTAGAAAGCGATTTAACATTGGTAGTTATCGATGCTACTATCGATGAGCTTTCACATTTTGACTCAAGAATAATCGGTTATGCTTTAGAACATAACAAACCAATAGTTATCGTAATTAACAAATGGGATTTAGTTGAAAAAAATCAAAATACAATGATGCAATACGAGAAAAAGCTTCGTGAAAAAATGAAGTTTTCTTCTTGAATGCCAGTGGTATTTATTTCGGCTAAATCAGGATCTAGAATTGATAAATTAATCGATACTATTCTTCAAGTTAGAGAAAATTTAAATCGCGAAATTAAGCCAAACTTGCTAGCTAATTTAATTTTAGAAGCTCAATTAATTCAACCAGCTATTTCAAATAAAGGTGGAAGGCTTCATATCTACTACGCTAGAAAAGAAAAATCTAAAATTCCTACTTTTACATTTTTTGTTAATAACAAAAAATATGCGCATTTTTCTTATATGCGTTTTTTAGAAAAACAAATTAGAGAAAACTTTGATTTTAGAGGCTGCCCGATTGTAATCAACCTTAAAAACAAATCACAAACAATGCAATAAAAAACTAACAGATTTATGCCAGTTTTTTTGTTTTATTTTAAGTTTTGAATTAAGCTTGCAACTTTTTGTGCAACCTTATTTTCATCTAAATTATTAACATCAACTATGTGATATTTTAAGTTGAATTCTTTGCAAAGATTGATAAAGTTTTCTTTGTAGATGGTGTGAAGTTTTTTAAAAGCTTCTTTGTTTTTATGATATGTATCCATTTCGGATTTATATTGTCTTTTTAAGAAACGTTTTTCAAATGTTTCATAAGTTACGTCAAGATAAAATATATAGTCAGGTAAAACTTCGGGAACAATAATTGAATTAACTACATCTAGATATGTTTTGTGTTTGTGAGGTTCTTTTTCAAAAGCTGTAATTGCAAAAATTTGATGTTCAATAGAAAATCTATCTGAAAAAATATAATAGTTATCCTTAGCTAAATACTCTTTATATAGCTTTTTCATTTTTTCAATGTGATTATCCATTATATAAACTTCAAAGGGTAGAACTACATTTGGCTTTTTTTCAAGTTTTCACTTTAAAAGTTTTTCAAAAACTTCATCATCTTCTTCATATTCTTTAAGCATGAAACTGTTTTTAAAATATTCGGTGTGAAGTTTTTTAGTTAAAGTGCTTTTTCCTGATGCGACCATTCCTGAGATTGCTATTTTCATTTTGTGTTTTTAAAGGTTTCAATTAAAGAAATGGCTTTAGTTAAAACTTGACCTTCATCTAAATTATTAGTATCTATTATTTGGTATTTGATTTGATATTTTTTGCATAACTCTAAAAAATATTGTTTATAAAACATATGCAAATTTTTTCAATAATCAATATTATTTTCAAAGTTATCTACTTCTTCTGAACGCGATCTTTGAGTTAATCTATTTTGAAAAGTTTTAAAGTCAATATCTAAATATAAAACTAAGTCAGGCTTTATTTGATTAACTAAAAGATTATCTAAAGCTTTATCGTAGGCAAGCTTATGATTTAAATTAGTAACTAAATCCATTTTGTTAAAAATGGCATGCTCTGCTGGAAATCTATCTAAAAATAAATAATCATCTTTAGTGAATTTTTCATTAAATTCCTCATAGATTTCTTTTAAAGATTCAATGTGATGATTTAAAACATATAAATCAAAACTTAAATTTATATTTTCTCTTTTTTCTAAAAATCAACGAAGCATTGTAGAAAAAATTTCATCATCTTTTTTATATTCGTCTAAATAAAGCGAATTATTTTCGTAGTGACTATTTAATTTCTTAACTAAAGTAGATTTCCCTGAAGAAATCATTCCTGAAACTGCAACTATCATGATTACCTTTTTGACTTATCGTAGATAACTCCAAGCGCTGCAGGAGCGTTTGTTTTCTTAGAAAATGCAATCATGACAATAAGTGTTGTTATAAATGGAAGAATGTTAAATAACTCTGAGTAGTTTTTATAGCTTGCCGGAAAGTATTGAACTCCATAAAATGAAAATGAATAAACAATAGAAAACATTAACGAAATTAATACTGAAATTGATATTTTTCATTGACTGGTTATCATTATTGCTAGCGCTAAATAACCAAGTCCTTGAATGTCATAGCTTTGTTGAAGTTGCCCAAGACGAATTTGTCCGAAAAATGTTCCAGCTATGCCAGCTATTAGCCCTGAGATAAATACTGCGTGTCATTTATATTTATAAATATTAATTCCAGCAACGTCAGCGGCTTGCGGATTTTCTCCGATAGCTTTAAATCTAAGGCCTCATCTAGTATACTTAAGCGCTATAAAAGAAAGCACTACTATTAATAAAGTTAAAAATACTTTTAGCGATACTAAGTTTTTCAGTGACGATGTAATATCGCTTTCTAGTGCTAATTCTTTAGTTGCAAAACTTATATTACCACTTCTTTGTTTAATGATTAAAAACGCAATAGCAGTAATTCCAAAAACTAAAATGTTAACCGCATAACCAGTAATGGTTTGATTTGATTTAAGTCTTATAGTTGCATAACCAAAAACTAAGGCAAATAGTGCCGTGATAATTCCACAGAGCGGCACTAGTAGCAATTGATAATACATGCTTATTTCGTTGCTATTACCAAAGACACGAATTAAATAATTAATTACGGTATATACCAGCGCACCAAAAACTATCATTCCGTTTATGGCGATATTTATAATTCCAGCTTTTTCTGAAAATATTCCTGAAATTGATCCTAGCAATAGAATACAAAAGATAAAAACACCAACGTTAATAATGACAAATGCGATTGTATTCATTAGCTAAAAATTCCTTTCAGTTTAAGTTTTTTATGTGCAGCTTGATAGAGCTGATTTTTATCAAAGTGATATTGATTTTTAAGATTTACTTTTTTAAGCTTATGGCTCTGCTTAAAGTTTTGAAGGTTATCAAAGCCTAGCGCTTTTACTTTTAAGTTAAATTCAAAACGCTCTTTGAAAATATCAGCGTATGTCTCTAAAATTTCTTTTGAGTTTTGATTTTTAGTAGAAAGCACTTTATCAAATAAAGCATTTTCAAGTTGTTTTTTTTCTTTTGAAATTTGCTTTTTGATTTTTAGATGTTCTAAATAATGACGATAAATTTGTCTCTGGTAATAAAGCGAATTATGCACTTTATCTTGTTTATATTTAATATAGCTTTGTCAGTATTTTTTGTTAAATAATAAATGCATTTGTTTATAAATTCATTCGAATGGCTTGAATTTATAAAACATCACCGAAAGCGCACTCATAAACAATACTAACCCAGTTATAAGTGTTTGAAATTCAACATTAACTTTTTGGATTCCATTTTGCAGCTGAAGCACAGGCGCTGAGGTATAAAGCATTGAATAAAATAAGCTAGTAAATATAACTCCAAGAGGTGCGTTTAATGCTAGAAGGGCAATTGCTATTGATTCAAAGGCAATAGCAATAGGCCCATTAGATAAACTATTAATTGAATTTTGATTTATTACTATATAAAAGAATCCACCAATAGCACAAAGAGATCCTGAAAATCCAAAAACTAAAATGCTTAAAAATTTTTCATTAAGTCCAATATATTTAGCATTGGTTTTATTTAATCCTAAAACTTTGATTTTATATCCTAGCATGGTTTTGCTAAGCACAAATCAAGTTCCAATAGCTAGCAGGATAAATAAGGCAACACCAAAAATAATAAAGTTATGTGTTAGACTTAATTTAATTGAATATATGGCAGTACCAAAGCTAAAATTTGAAATAAATTTATCTCTAAATTCAGTTGAAACTCCGCTTCCTAAAAGAATTGAATCATGACCGCTGTTAAACATTCACTGCGCTATATAAATTACAATTCAGTTAAAAAATATTGTAGTTATAACTTCGTGAATTCTAAAAAATGATTTTAGAATTCCAACTAAAGCCCCAAGAAAAAATCCTCCTATTACAAAGATTAAAAATCCAAGAGCTAATATCGTAAAGCTAATTTCTTCTCCAGCTCTAAAGCGCGCTAGAATTAGCATGCTATAAAAAATAACCGCCGGAAGCAGCATCTGCCCTGATGCTCCTATGTTAAAAAGGCCGCTTTTAAAGGCAAAGGCAACTCCAAGTCCGCTAAAGCCAAAAACGATAAAGTAGTTTAAAAATAAATAAGTATTAGAAGAACTAAATCCGTTTTTAAAAATAAAGCTAATTAAAGAAAATAAATTAATTCTTGAACTTTCTCTACTAAATTGACTAACTCCTCTAATATAAAAAATTATTGAAGTAATAAGAAGACCAAAAATTATGGCATATAGTGACGAATAAACTTTTCTTCTAGTTGATTTTTGTTCATCAAATGCTAGAAACTTCATTAAGTTTCTAGTTGCATTTTGAAAGTTTTGCTTTTTATTTTTTATTTGCATGATCACTTCCTGAATGGGCCATGTATTGACCTATTTGATTTTTTGTTAATTCATTTGATGATTTTACGGCAACTATTTTTCCGTTACTAATAACTGCTATAGTATCGGCTAAGGTTAGAATCTCATCAAGCTCGTATGAAATTAATAAAATTGCTTTTTTATCTTTTTTAGCTTGCAATATTTTTTGGTGGATATTATTAATAGCACCAACGTCAAGACCTCTAGTTGGATTCATTATTAAAATAAATTTATAGCTAGATGACATTTCACGACCGATTATAAATTTCTGCTGGTTTCCACCTGAAAGTGATCTAGAAATAGATCTACCTTCATTGGCTCCTCTTACGTCATAATTGGAAATAATTTCGCTGGTTTGAGTAGCTATATTTTTGGTTTTAAAAACTCCAAAAAAATTAAACAGCTTATCTCAAGTTCTTCTTATGAAGGTGTTATTTCTAAGCGAAAAATCTAAAACTAGTCCGTGTTTGTGTCTATCGCTAGATACATAGCTAAAACCAATTTGAGAAAACTCAAAAGTATTTAATTGGTTTACATTGATAAACTCTTGAGCATTTTTTTGGTATTTATTTTTTATTTTAAAATAGCTATAAATTTCTATAGATAAATAGTAGGCTACAAATAAAAATAATCCTAAAAATAAAATTCCAAGCGCTAAGTATAAATTAGCTAGCTCTTTTGCCTTTGATGATGCTCATAGTGAAATTTGCATTATAAAAAGAATTAAAAATACTAAACTAAAAGCGCTTTTTAGATAAATTTGAAACTTTTTATATTTAAAGAAGTCTTTTATTTTTTCTTTAACTAACTTGGTGCTTTTGAGTTTTATTTCACCAGAGGTTTCTTTTTTCATTCTTGAAATTACTTTTTCAAGTTCTTCTTGACCATTTCCTTCAACTCCGGCAATGGCCATTATTTCACCTGAATGAATTTTTAAGTTGATATCTTCTAGCTTTTTAGTTCCATTAAGATTTAAATTTTTGATTTCAAAAATTAAATCTTTGCCTAAAATTTTTCCTTTATCGGGATTATCTATTGTTAGTGTTTCGCTTCCGACCATTGCGGCAGCCATATCTTTAACGCTAGCACTAGAGACTTTAAATTCAGCTGACACTTTTCCCTGACGTAAAACGGTAGCGTTATCTGCGATTTGTTTTATTTCATGAAGCTTATGGCTAATGAAAATAATTGTTTTACCTTGTTTTTTAAAAATTTCAAAGGTTTTAAGTAGTCCTTGAATTTCTTCTTGGGTTAAAACCGCAGTTGGCTCGTCAAAGATTAAAATATCAGAATCACGATAAAGCATTTTCATAATTTCAATTTTTTGCCTAACAGAAACACTTTCGTTTCCGGTTTTTTTATTTAAATCAAAATTAATTAAAAATGTTTCTTGAAGTGCTTTGATTTTTTGTCTTGATGGAGTTAAATTTAATAAGTTAGTATTTTTCTTGGTAAATTCATCACCTAAAATAATATTTTCTAAATTGGTATATACATCAACTAATTTAAAGTGTTGATGCACCATTCCAATTCCTAAAAATGTAGCTTCATTAGGATTTGAAATAAATGTTTTTTTACCATTTATTTTAATAACTCCACTATCTGGAGAATATAGTCCAAATAAAATCGACATTAAAGTTGACTTTCCGGCACCGTTTTCTCCAATTATTGCATGAATTGAACCTTTTTGAATTTTAAAACTAATATCTGAATTAGCTTTAATGTTGCCAAAAGATTTTGAAATATTTTCAAATTCAATTGCGTATTCTTTTTTCATATTTTCTTAATTTAAACTAAATAAAAATCAATTTTTAAATTGATTTTTATTTAGTGTTTTCTATTGTTGTGTTGTATTTGTTTGGTTAATTAAATCTGTAACAGCTTTTAGTAAATCTGTTACTGTTGTATAACTTTGCTGACCACCTTCGGTAGCTTTTGAGTCATCTGAAATATAATCAACAAATGCTTGAGACTTAGATTTAAATAAATTCTCGGCATCAGTTAAGAATTGATCCATTTTTGCTCTATCAGCAGCATTTGTTAAATGGCTTTTTGTAAATCCGGCTCATCCTTGAGCAAATGTTCCTTCAAGGGTGAATGTTTTTGATTTATCATGACCTACAAGAAATTTATTTTCTCTTGAGTTTTTAGCTGAAAGAAGAATTTCTGTCATAATATCGTATTCTGCTTGGGCAATATTTTTTGTAATTGATGTTAAGAATTTTCCTGCTTTATCTGGATATGAAAGCGATTGATCAACGTCAACTCCTATTACAAGTTTATCTGCATTAGCTTGACTTCTTGCATATGCGTTTAAAACTTCACCGGTTGCAGGGCCTGCAACTGGCAGAACAACGGTAGGTGTTTTTCCGTCTTGTCCACTTAATACAGAAGTAATAACTGTTTGCATTTTTTCATTAGTTTCATATCCTGAATCAAGAGGGACTGGGAATTGGTGTTTTACTTTAACAGTATTTTTTGGATCTTGATTATATGCTAAAACTCCTTTAGCAAATCCGGTGTTGAATCTTGTTGTTCCAACGTTATCTCCACCTGCAAATGAAGCTACGATTCTTTTATCTGCATCATTTGGATATTTATATGCTAAATATTTAGCTGTAGCATAACCTACTATTCAAGCTGATTGATCAAATTTAAATAAAAGACCAAAGAAGTATGGATATTGTTTTGAAAGAGCGTTTGCCCCTGTTAAACTAAAGTCAACTCCAATTATTTGAATTTTTCTATCTACAAGAGTTTGATAGTTTTGTTCAATAAAACTTTTTAATGAAGCAGAATGAGTAAATCCTGAAAGAATTCAAACTGTATATCCTTGCGATAAAGCTTGATTATAAGCTTGTGTATAGTTTTCAGTGCTAGGTTGAATGAAGTTTACTTCAGCACCAGTTTGATCATAAAGCTGGTTTAAAGCCTCTCATGATGATTGGTTAAATGATTTATCATGAACATCACCTTTATCGGTAATTAAAACGTATTTTTGACTTCTAGCTTCTTCTTTTACGCTTGTTAAATCAACTGTTTTAATTTGAGCAACTCTTTCTTCTTTTGGAATTCACCCAGAAGGTTTTTGTGCTTCGCTTTGATCTCCACAAGCTGTTGCTATAATTGCAGTAGCTGCAATAGGTGTCATTATTATTGGTAAAATAAATTTCTTTTTCATATATGTTTAAATGTTTAAAATCCCTTTAATTTACAAAAAAATTTTTAAAAATGCAAACACAAATTCAAAAATTTCTTTGTAATTATTATATATATAAAAACAAAAAAGTTTTTGTATTTTAATAATAAAATTACATTTTTTTTAAAAGTAAAAAAAGAAAATATTAAATCTAAAATTTAATTTAAAAGTTTAAATGTTAGATCAATATTTTCATCTCACATTGTAACTTCCAAGTTACCACTCTCAAAAAAATATTAAAATTTTTTTGGGAGTTTTTTTATTAAAAACTCACAACTAAAGAAAAAAATGCTCTCAAGAGAGCATTTATATATAACCATTAAAAATTATAGACGAATTTCTTACGATATTCGCGAAAAATTGAATTCTTGTTACAAAACTTTAATTATTCTCTTAGAAAAATGGCTAAAGATCTCGAAATTTGTCATTCTTCATTGATTAAAGAAATTAGAAAAAACTTAAGTGAATATGGATATGATGCAAAGCTTGCTAGAAAATCATGACATTAGAATTCGCTAAAAACCACTTTAAACTTAAATCTGAAATTTATAAATTTAAAGAATTTAAAGAAAAATTCTTAAAAATTTATAACGGCAAAGAAATTCCAGTTGAAAGCACTGTGGAATTTATCAAGCGTAACTATAGCATTAAATGTCTTTCAATTAAAACGATTTACAATTGAATTAATTCAAAAAATTGAAAAATAAATCGCAAAAATTTACTTAGAAGCAATTATGTATTTGGCGGCAAAAGGCAAAAATCTCTCCAAGAGAGCCTTGCTTGAAAACGCTAAGTTAGGTCTTTTAAAATCTGATTAAGAAAAAAATTGGCCACTGGGAAGCAAATTTAATCAAAGGCAAAAGAGAAGCTAAGGCTCATTTACTGCTTTTCCAAAAAAGACTCACCAGATTTGTTTTAATTAAAAAAATAATGACTAAAATCCGTGAAACATTAATCTAGAACTTTGGAATTTAGTTAAAGGCTATTGAATTTAATGTCAAATCCATTACCATAGATCAAGGCTGAGAATTTAACTTAATTTTTTATATAGGATATAGATTAAAAATTTATATTTATAAAGCTCATTTTTATGCTTCACATCAAAAGAACTACCTAAAATATCAATGAATACATTCGAAGATATTTCAAAAAAAGCACTAACTTTGAAAAAATTGATAACCTTGAAATTTGAAAAGTTTAAAACATATTAAATCTAACTTGAAGAAAATTTCTAAAAAATTAAAAGCATCCAAACGAAATGTTTCATGAATATATTTGAAACAAATATTTATGAAATTAATTCCTAAAGATATGCACTATATACCAGAGCTAAAGGATTTGTACCAAGAAACAAAATTCACAAATACTTAAAAAAGAAAAAATAATAACTAATAAAAAAAAGCCGATTTTTAAAATCGGTAATTTTATTAAATTGTAAGTGGTAACTTGCACTTTCAATATGGGAATAATGAATGCATTAATATGTATTCATTATTTAATTAAATTAATTATTAAAAATTTACAAATGCGTTTTAAAATATGCGTTTTAATCTTAATGTTGAATAATTAAAAACTGATTTTAATTGATGCTTTAATTAATAAAAAAAGCCAAAAAATTATATCTTGGCATATTTATTAATTTTTATTTATTAAATTAAAGAAGGTTTTAAAACTAATTCTGCTAAATATCCATATTTTCCTGATCTTGAATATTTTATTTCAAAATCTTCATAGCTTTTTTGATTAGGAGTTTTTAAATTAGTTTCAATATCATTATATATTTCTTGCAAATTTATTTTTTGAGCGTTATTAGTTGTTGCAAAAAGTTTAACTTCAAAATTAAATTTTTCTGAATTTGGATCTTTTTTTCCTAAAAACCTCGCAAATGTATTTTGTGAAAGAAGTAAATAAAAATGAATTTCATTTTTATCAATATTATAGTCAGTGAAATTTTCTAAGACTTTACCGTTTTGATAAGTAGTAAATCTAGGTATTGCAATATGTTTGTGTGATACTAAAGTTTGATCTTTATAAAATGGAGAATGTTTTGCTTCCTTAGTGTCTGGAAGATTAAATCATTTATAAAAATATGGCTGGAATAAAAGTAAATTATTAAAAACATAATATCAATTCTTAGCAATTTCACTCATTAATGTTTCAGCTATTTCTTTCTTTTTTGATTCGTTAACTGTTTCAAGTAAACTTTGGAAATTTTTATCATAAGTGTTAAAAAAATTTCTAAAGTAATTTTGATCGTTTTTATAAATTGAAGAATTCTCTAAAGAATCGTTTTTATCTAAAGATAAAATAGCTGCAAGCTCGGTTTGATTTTCGTTATTTATTGGAACTTGAAAATTTTGATCAAGATAATCTTTTTTTGTATCTTGGATATTTGAAGAACAACTTATCAAAGAAGCACTTAAAGGTAGAGTTGAAAAAAGAATTAAAAATTTAAACTTATTTTTCATTGTTTATATCAACTACAGTGTAGCGTAATTTGCTTCCACCGTATCTTTCTGTAAATAAAAGACTTTTAAGTTCATCAACACTTTTAGAATCAAAGTCTTCATTGTCTTCTATGTATTTTTTGATGTTAAAATCTCTTAATTTATTATTTGAAGAAATTAAGTCTGGATAAGTAAATAAATAACCAAGAAGACTAATATCTGAAAGTTCATCTTGTAGATAGTGTCTAACTTCTATTCTAATTAAAAATCCTGCTTCTATTAAAAGTCAAACATTAGCAGTAAGAATTTCATCATCGCTTTCATAAATTTGTGTTGAAAAATCAATTATTTTATTTGAGTTAGGTGTATAAAATGTTCCAAGAACTAAAGAATTTTCTTGAGATTGAATTGAATATTGTGTTGAAGTTTTTTCAAATAAATTAACAGATGGATAATTAACAAAAGTAAATTTATCTAAATTAAATAAAAATCAAAGTCAATTATTATCAAATAATTGTCCAACTCTTGCTCTAGAGTTTTCATATGGATATGGCAAATCTCCAAAGAAAAAATTTGAATCTGAACCTAATGCAGATTGAATGTTATTACCATATGAAAGTCAGTATTTTAAATCTTTTTTATATTTCGAATCGTAATTTAATTCATTTTGTTCTTTAATGTATTTTTCACGATTTTCTTTTTTAGGAAATGCAAGATTTAAAAGACTATTTATTGCTTTGCTTTCAATAAAATCATTTCATCTTTGATTAATAGTTACATTTTCTTTAGTAATTTTTTCAAACAAACTTTTGGCATTATTTGAATTTGTGTTTGCATTTGAATTTGAAGCACAAGAAATAGCTGGCAATGCTGCCATTGTTAAAAAAACTGCCGGTAATATTTTTTTAATTTTCATTTTCTTGCGTTTTACTTTCTTTGGTATTTGAAGTTTGAGATGCTGGACTTTCTTCTTGGATAGCATTTATTTTTGGTAAAAGCACAAATTTTGCTGGTATTCCATAATTTTGGTCTTTTATTAAGCTTTTTTCAAATAATTCATATCCTTCTTGATAATTATGAATTACCGCTGAATGCCATATTCTTGAAATAATACTTAAAGAAATATTTCTTGCTCCAAAATCTCCAAAATATCAAATATATGGACGAATACTTAAAGTAGGTTTATCTAAAGATTCATTTCTAATAGTTACTCTAAAAACACTTTTATCTTTTGCAATATATAAAACTGATGAATCACCTAACTCGGCTGATTCCTCACCTACTTTTATAGAATCAATGTAATTAGTTAAATATCTAAAATCACGATAGGGGGTTTTGTTTTTTACTTGATTTAAATATTGAGCTGAGTGAAAATTATCTTTTGTTTTGTTAATGATTACAAAGTCATTAAAAGTTCCGCTAAATTTAGATAAATTTTTAAAAAAGAAATATCAGTTTTGACTATATAAATCTGCTAGTTTATTAGCAGTTAAATCCATTTGTGTTTGATTATTATCCTGCTTTGCTTTTAAAAAATCTTGCTTTAGTGAATTTAGCTGATCCAAAAGAGTATTTTGATAATTAGAATCATTTTGCTGATTTAAAAAATTAACTCTATCAGTTTCATTTTTAAATGTTCTTGAAAGTAAATTATTTAAAATCAATTCACTTTTAGCTTCATTATTGTCGATATCCTTATTGGTTACAACTTGACTTGTATCAATTAATTTATTAAGTGAGCTTCTCTCTGAATAATTAGCACAACTAATTGCAAATAAAGGTAGTGCAATTGGAATTAAAAGACTAATAGCTAAAAATCTTTTTTTAATTTTCATCTATTCACCTTAATGTGTATTTAAAAAGTTTTGTTTTTGGATTACTTGCATTTAATTCGTTAATTGCTTTAAATTGCATGCCAACGTAAGATACATTTGAAAAGTATTGAAAGAATTTTTCGTATGTATTTTCTTTTCTAACTTCTTCTTCGGTTTTACTTCCAAATTCTTTAGCTTCTTCTATAAGACTATCTATTTTTTGAGTTCATTTTTCTCAAATTTTATTTTCAAAATCAAGTGCTATATTTTTGTATTTTTCTTGATCTGCTTCTTTTTTTAAAGAAATAGCTTTATAGTTTTTTGTAGTTGTGTTGCCATTAGAATTTTCTTGATTTGCAGTTAAATCTACAAGAGCAATATCATCATCGCTTAGTGCTATTTTAAAATAATCAGGAACGAAAAATAAGTTTTGTTTTCCTTGGTTTTCGTAAGTGTAAAATTTAACAAACCCATCATCTAAAAAGTAAAAGTGTGCTGTTAAATCTTTAAATGTTTCATTTGCATCTGGATCTACTTTAATTTTGTAGCTTAAAATATAAAAAATTTCATTTCAATTAATTTTTTTATCTAATCTACCATATAAATGCTCAATTAAATCAAAGTCTTGTTTTTGTGCTGCTTCATCATCATATAATTGACCATAAGGATTAAATTGATATATAAATTTTGAAATGTTTTTAACCATTCAATATCAATCATTTTTAAATGTGTCTTTTAAAATATTAATCGAATCACTGGTTTGTTTTTTTAATTCACTATTTTGTTCTAAAACGTTAACGTAAAATGGTGGAGCTCAAACAAGAGCTTGTTTTACTTCATTAAATTTTGCTGGAAGTATTTGATCTTGAGAATTTTTAAAATTTTCAACTGCTACTTGGTTGTTATTAAAAACATAATTTAATAAACCATCAAAAGATGCGATAGATTCTCTAGAAAGCGAAGTTGACGCTTGTTCATTTGAATCCACGCTATTTTTAACAGATGAAGTGCCACAAGAAGAGGCTACTATTGGAACTAAAGAAAGCAAACTAAAAGATAATAATTTATTTATTACTAAGAACTTTTTCATAAAATACTTTTTCTAATGGTTTGTATTTTTTACCATTGTAAACTATTTGTCCTTTGTGAATTAAAGTAAATGAATCTGTGTATTTATCAATTTCTGATAATACGTGTGAGCTAATAAAAATTGTTTTTCCTTGACTTTTTAGTTGATTTAAAATTGTAAATAATTCAAATCTAGCAGTAGGATCTAAGTTAGCGGTAGGCTCGTCTAAAATAATAAGTTGTGGATCATGAATTAATGCTTGTATTAAAAGAATTTTTTTCTTTTGGCCAGATGAAAAATTAACCGGCTTTTTGTTTTTTAAATCACTAATATTAAATTTTTCAAGAAGCGCTGTTATTTTTTCTTTAGCTACACTTTTGCTAACTCCATTAAGCATTGCAAGAAATTGCAAATATGTAAATGTGGTTAATTCTTTAGGAAATTTTGCATATTCTGGAACATATCCAATAATGTTTTTAGTTTCAGGATTTTTTGAATTTTTGCCATCGATTAAAATTTCACCAGAATAGCTATTATAAGCTCCAATAATTGATTTAATAGTTGTAGTTTTTCCGGCTCCGTTTTCTCCTATAAATGAATGAAAATGCCCAGCTTCTACAGAAAAATTTATGTCAAATATTCCAGTGTTAGGAGAATAAACTTTTTGTAAACTTTTTACTTCTAAAATATTTTTCATTATTTATAGTCCTTTTTCATGTATAGATATGTATTTAAAAACACAACCATCATTGCAATTACCACTCAAATTAAATAGTAGTAATTTTTATCAACTATTTGATTTCCTCTTTCTAGAGAATATAACTCATTTACTTTTTGGAATAAGTAATTATCGCTTGGTTCTAATTCATAACGAATTACAACTTTATCGTTTTTAACTTCTTGTTTTGCAGTAAATGATGAATATCCTCCAATTTCATATTTATATCCATCAATTTCTAAAACTATTTTCGAGGGATTATCTTTTTCTAACGGATCTTCATTAGAAAGAAGTGCTTTTGTTAGAAAAGAATCATTATGTGCAAAATATAAATAATATAAAAGTCCGACAGCTAAATAAACTTTTTTCTCAGTTAAGTTTTTAATTTTATTATTTTTAATTGCGTTTTCATCTAAAACAGTAGTAGAAGGATCAACTAATTTTGCTTCACTAGAATCAGATGAAATTTCATTTAATTTTGAAGAAACTTCATCTAAAAGAAGTTTTTTATTAGTAAATAAATCAGTTGAATTTACTTGTTTTAATTTATTAAAAAGATTTGCGTAAAACCTTCTTGCGTAGTTTTTAAATACATCACTATTTAAAAGTTCACTGGTGTATTGTCATGAAATTTCACCAACTAAATTATTAGGTGATGAATAAATAAAATTGTCTTCAGGGAAAGTAACATCAAAAGTTGATGCGTTTTCTCTTGCATAAACTATTTTGGCGTTAATTAAATTATCAATTTTTGAATCAACTTTAAGTAGCCCTGGAACTATATAGTATTTGCTTTTATCATCATTAACGCCTGATGTTGCAATTTTAGGATCTTTAACTAAATTGTAATTGTAGGCAATTGAATCTAAGTGATTATAAAATATGTAATCTTTTAAATTATTTTCACTATTATTTTCGGTAAAGCTTAATGGATTTTTATTGTTAACATTTGCTGCGTCAATTAATTGATATGGCAGTGAAAGTCATGAATAAACTTGTCATGATTTTGATGAATTTTCAGCATAACCATATGCATTATTTATAAATTCTTTTTGCAAATCACTGAATTTATCACTTTTATAACCGTTAGCTAAAATATAGTAATTATCTTTATTGTTATTCAAATAAAACTGGTTGGTATTAACTGCTGTATTGCTACGATTAAATTGATATGGTGTATTTAAATAATAAGCAAAGTTATTTGCAGTTGAAGTTGAATTAGAATTAATTACAACTCCACCAATAACTAAAGGAGTTGAAATTACAAGTGAAATAGTTAAAGCTAGTTTAGAACTTAACTTATAAGCAATTAGTGCTGCTATATTTCCGAAAATTAAATAGCTAAAAAATAAGCTTGCAAAGCTTATAAAAGAAACCACTAGCGCATTTTCTAAATTCATTATAAAAAATGCTGAAATGTTACTTGTAAAAACTACTAAAGATCACATTAATCCAAAAGAAATAAAAGTTGCTTGTTTAGAAATAAACATTTTTTTTCTACTAATTGGCTTAGAAAAAACCAAAATATCTAAAGCATCTGATTCCTGTTCTTTGAATAAATTAAGCGCTTTAATTGATGCATAAAGTGTAGTAAATAAAAGTTCTAAAAATAAAAATGCATAAATTATTGTTGTTGAATTTATGTTTTTTATGTTTTGATTTCAAATAACAATTCCAGCAATTAGTGAAACTGAAAATACAAAAAGCGGAATTACTATTGAATTTACTTTTTTAAATAGTAGTTTATGCAAAAACGCACAATAAACATAAAACTGCTTCATTAAACTCTTTCTATAAATATGAAATAAATGGAATATAAAATTATACATATTATATTACATTTTTAAAATATAAAAGCAAGCACTATGGCCTGCCTTTATAATTTATTTTAATTTGATTTTTTCTAGTTTTAAATCAATTTTATTTTTTGGAAAAACAATTTTATTTACAAAGTTTTCAGCTTCTACTTTTTGCGCTTTTGCCTTTGAAGTTTTTGCAGTTTTAGTTTTAACTTTATCTGCTTTAACTTCTGTTTTAGGTTTTGTTTCTTTTGCTTTAGTTACTTTAGCTTTTGGTTTATCTTGAGCTTTTGCTTTTTTGTCAGTTTTTTCAACTTTAGCAATTTTAACTTCAGAAGTAATTTTTGGTTTTTTAGGTTTTTGTGTTTCTTTTTTTGCTAAAGATTTTTTAGCTTTATCTGATTTTGGTTTTTCTTTGCTTTCAAGATCTTTTGGTTTAACTTTTTTAGCGACTTTTAGTTTTTCTGATTTTGCTTTAGAAACTTTTTTAGGTTTTTCTTCTACTACTGTAGCAACTTCTTTTGCTTTTAGTTCTTCGGAAACATTTTCTTGATTTTTAGTAGCATCAACTTTAGTTTCTGCTGGTTTATTTTCTTTAGGTTGATTTTCTTGATTTTTAACTTCTTCTTGCTCTTTTTCTTTTGACTCAAGCTCGCTATCTTTTTTAGTTACATTTATAAAATCATCAATGTTGATTTCTTCAAATCATTGATTAGTGTCAATGCTAGGATCAATTACTGTATCAGGAGTTAAAACCATTTCATGTTCACTTTGACTTTGTGAACCCGTTTTCGGTTCTGGATTGTTTCCTAAATTATCACTTGATGGATCTTTATAAGATTGTTCTTGTAGGTTTTGCTGTTCTACTTCATTTAATCTTTGTTTTACGTTGTTATATCTTTCTAGAAGCTGTTTTTCTTGTTCTGAAATACTTAAATAAGGATTATATTCAAAAGTAGATGCAACTTGTTGATATAAAGGATCATTTTTGATTTCTGCAGTGATCAAGCTTTTTTCACCAAGTGGTGATGAAAAGACTTTTAAAACAGATTCAAAGGCAATTGTTTGAATTAAATCTTCAAACATTTTTGTTCCTTCATCAGTATAAATTTGATAAGGATTTTTTTGTGAATATTGAACTAAATTAACATTAGAACGAAGTTTGTCCATTTTGTTAATATGTTTTTTTCAATTATCATCTAGTGTTTTTAATAAAACTTGTTTTTTGAAATTATCTATATAAGCTTGATCGGTTTTTTTAATTGCATTTGCAAGTCATTGATTGTAGATATCATTAACCATTTGATTTACTTTATCGACTAATTCATTATCATGAATACGTTTAAATTCATCAACATTAAAATCATGTTTTATATAAACGGCAATATTTTTATTTAAAAAATCTACTAGCTTTTGATAATCATAAGCTCCGCTTTTAAGCTTATGGTCTTCAATTGCAACTAAATTTTTAACAAAAACTTTAATCATTCTACGAATGATTTCTTCAAATTCATTTGATATTAATAAAAGATCTCTTTGAGAGTAAATTAAATCTCTTTGTTGACGGATAACGTCATCATAATTTAAAACGCTTTTTCTAGAATCGTAGTTAAATCCTTCGATTTTCTTCTGCGCATTATTAAAGGCAAATCTAAGTTGTTTGTTGGTTATTTCTTTTCCAGCATCTTTTGCGTAAGCTTCTTGGAAAGCTTCAAAGTTTGCAAACCGCATAATTAATTGATCTTCTAGCGAAATATAAAACCTAGAAATTCCAACGTCACCTTGACGTCCTGAACGACCTCTTAATTGATTATCAATTCTTCTCGATTCAGCTTTATCAGTTCCTAAAACATATAATCCGCCGAGCTCTAGCGCTTCTTTTGATGGCTTAATATCGGTTCCTCTACCGGCCATATTGGTTGCAATAGTTACAGCTCCTTTAACTCCAGCTTGTGCTATGATTTCAGCTTCTAGCGCTTTGTCTTGTTTTGCATTTAAAACGGTATGAGGCACATTTTTTTCAATTAAAATTCTATGAATTATTTCAGAGTCTTCAATTTGCGCGGTTCCTACTAAAACGGGCTGACCTTTTTGATATAGCCTTTCAACTTCTTTACCTACTGCTTCTCATTTATCTTTGGCGTTTGCAAAAATTAAATCAGGTGCATCTTCTCTAGCGATTGGTTTATTGGTAGGAACTACATTTACACGCATGTTGTAAATGTCGATAAATTCTTGCTCCTCGGTTTTACCAGTTCCTGTCATTCCACAAAGCTTGTTAAACATTCTGAAAAAGTTTTGGTAGGTAATAGTAGCCAGCGTTTGAGTTTCAGGCTCGATTTCTACCATTTCTTTGGCTTGAATTGCTTGTTGAAGACCTTCAGAATAACTACGACCTTCCATAATTCTTCCAGTAAAGGCATCAACTAGTTCGATTTTGTTATTTTTAACAATATATTCAACATCGATTTTAAAAACTTTATGAGCTCTAAGTGCATTTTGAATTAAATGCACTTTTTCAGAATGTTCTATGTTATATAAATCATCAATTCTAAAAAATGAATTAGCCTTTTCAATTCCCGAAGCTGTTAAAGTTACCGCCTTTGATTCTTCATCAACTAAAAAATCATCGTTATTTAGCGTTCTTACAAATTGATCAGCTGAATAATAACTACTTGAATCGTTGGCCTCGCCTCCAGAGATGATAAGCGGAGTTTTAGCTTCATCGATTAATATAGAGTCCACCTCATCGATAAGACAAAAGTTTAGCTCACGTTGAACTTTTTCACTCATATCGCTAACCATGTTATCTCTTAAATAGTCAAAACCAAGCTCTGAGTGAACTGAGTAAGTAATGTCACAAGAATAAGCATAACGCTTTAGATTTGGATCCATTTGCGCTTTGTTTATTCCTACCGAAAGACCTAAATAATTAAAAACTTGCCCCATTTCTTGGGCATCTCTTTCGGTTAGATATTCATTAACTGTTGAAACTATTGCTCCTTTTCCTGAAAGAGCATTTAAATAAACTGGAGCTATAGAAGTTATTGTTTTTCCTTCTCCGGTTTTCATTTCAGCTACGCTTCCTAAATCTAAAAGAATACCGCCCAGAATTTGCACGTCATAAGGACGCTTTCCTAAAACTCTTTTAGTAGCCTCACGGGCTACCGCAAAAACTTCATCACGAATATCTTCAAGCTTATAACCTTCTTTTAAAAGGTCTTTAAAGAACTGAGTTTTAGATCTTAATTCTTCGTCGGTATTGTTAATTACGTATTTTTCTAAATCATTAATTCTCTTTAATGATTTTTCTGCAATACGCATTTCAGTTGATTTTATATTTAAAAATTTAGAAAAGAAAGCCATTTTACCTCGTAGCCATATAGTAACTATTATTTTATTAAATTTTGCTTTATATATAAAAGTTAATAAATAATAATTTTTATATAAAAAATAATAAATTTTTGGATTAAAATTTAATTTAGAAAAATTAAAATAATTAAGATTAAAAATGCTATAATTTAATTAATGCCTATCGGCCTTTGCCGTGGGAGTGGAAAGCTATAAGCTTTGCTTGTTGTCCCTCTAAGTAATATGGACCTTTCAGGCAATAATTAAAAAGAGCATTTGCTCTTTTTTGCTTTTTAAGGTGTTTCATGAAAGAAAATAATTTGAAAAACAAAAAACTAACATATAGTGAAATTTCACAAATTAGCGGAATTTCAATTGCATCTATTTCTAGATATTATCGCGATGGTTATCTTTCAAAAGAAAAAAAACTAATTCTAGAAAAAATAATAAGTGACTATGGACTAGAAACCAAAGATCATTTCAAGCTAACTAAAACCGTTAACTATAATTTAATCTTTGCGCTAATTCCGCAGTGACAAAATCATAAATTTAGTCCAATTATAAGCGGGCTAGTTAACGAAGCTAATAAAGTAAAGCAAAAAGTCTTTAATTTATACTATAACACCGATAAAAACGATTTTATTGAAAATATTTATCTAGCGCTAAAACACAATCCAATTGGTATCGTGGTATTTTTCAATAAAAAAAACGAAGAGCAACTTGAGTTTTTAAAAAAACTATCAGACCAATGCAACATCTTTATCTACGGATACACCTACGATGGTTTAAATAGCATTAAAATCGATTTTACCAAAGCCTTTTATAAACTAGCTTATTTCATGGATTTATATTTTTTATCTAAAAAAAATATTGCCAAAAAATTAGTCTACGTATTTAATAATAAAACCGAAAAAGCAATTCAAAATGAAAAGATCGCAGGAATTGAAAACTACGCTAAAAAAAATAATATTGAAACTGCTTTTTATAATTTAAATTTATATTCTAAAAAAGACGTTGCTTCCTTTTTTGAATTTTGCAAAAAAGGAAGTTATAAATACATCGTATCTTCTACTAGAGAAATTTTTGCGAGCTTAATGGCGGGCAATTCTGATAACTTATATATAACCGATATTGGTTATATTTCAATTTATGATCAGATTCGAAATTATTTATTAAAAATTCACATCGACTATCCTAATATTGGAATTGAATTTCACCGTATGATTAGTAGCTATCTTCTGGAAAGTGAATCTGGTACAATAAATAAAAACATGGAAGTAGAGATTATAAAATAAATGTTTTTACTTAAATATATTAAAAATAACAAAGCTTTAATTTTTAAAAATCTGTCAATAATTGTTTGATCAGATTCAATAGTTAACGGTCTTGAAAAAAGAGTTACTGATCAGAGAATTCGTTTCTTAAGAAAACTATACGCTTTTGTTATTGTCTTCATTTCATTATCATCATTTTTAACTTTTATCAATCCTAATGATAATTTTAGAACAGCCTTTAATGCAGTAATTGCAATTACACAAGTTGTTTCGTTTTTCGTATTTTTATTTGATTATGCAAGTCACTGAGTTACATTTTATACTCGTAAAAATACGCAAAATTGATCAAGGCTAAAAACGTTGCTTAGATATCCAATTTCATTTCCTGGAATAGTTATTTTAATTTGCCTTTTATCTTCGCTAAACGTTTTACAGATTTTAAATAATTCAATTGAAATTCCCCCTTATTTAAATTTTTTTAAATCACTAAACTTTGCCAAAATTTTTAGAATTTTATTTTGCCTTAAATTAATAGCTGGAATAGCTTATATCTTTGACGCATTCAAAGAACAAAAGAAAGTGCTGCTATATTTATTTTGACTTTCAATAATATTTATTCTTTTATTTGGTCTTGTGATATTAAACAATGAAGTTCAAGAGCTTAATCTTGTTCAAATGAATTGATTAAAAGAAAATAATATTGATCCTAGCGATACTGCTAAGTATCTAAATGATCCAAGTTACAAAGCGCTTTCAAATGGTTATATTACAAACTTCTTTGACACTATATATTTCATGACCATTACTTTAACTACTATAGGTTATGGAGATTTAACTCCGCATTCACCAGTAAGTAAATTTGTGGTAATGCTAGCAGCTATTTTAGGAGTGGCAATTATAGCAATTCCTTCCGGGGTTATTGCAGGTTCATTTTTAAACTTACTTCAAAGTCATTTTAAAGACAAAAAGAAAGAAAAACAAGAAGCCAAAAAACAAGCTCTTAAAGATAAAGAAGCTTTAGAGGCTAAAGCTACTAAAGCAGAAAAAAATACTGAGAAAACACATCTTGATGAAAATAATTTATGATTAAGCTAGGAAGTCACGTTTCATTTAAAAAACCAAATTATTTAGCAGGCGCAGCCGGTGAAAGCATTAACAATAAAGCCAACACCATGATGATATATCTAGGCGCTCCGCAAACTACTAAAAGAGTTGAATTTGAGCTATATAAAAAACAAGAATATCTTGATTTTTATGCTAAAGATATTCCTGCTGAAGATATAATAGTTCATGCGCCTTATATAATTAATCCTGCCAATCCTACTAAGGCTAAATTTTCTTGTGATTTTTTAATCCAAGAAATAAATAGAATGAATTATATAAATGCTAAGTATTTAGTTCTTCACCCTGGAGCTTATACAGAATTTGCTCCTCAGGAAGCTTTGGATCAGCTTGTTAAAAGCTTAACTCATATACTTTCTAAAACTAAAGACGTGGTTATTTGCATTGAAACCATGGCCGGTAAAGGTACTGAAATAGGAATTAATTTCGAACAAATTTCTTATTTAATAAACAAGCTTAACTCAGATAGAATTGCGATATGCTTAGATACTTGTCATTTATGAGATGCAGGTTATAATTTAAAAGATTATCAAAGCTTTAAAGATGAGCTAAAGAAATGAAATCTTTTAAAACATGTAAAAGTAATTCATTTAAATGATTCTAAAAATGAATTATCATCGCATAAAGATCGTCATGCAAATATCGATCAAGGCCACATTGGACTTGAAACCTTGGCAAAATTTGTTCATGATAAAGATTTTGATAATATTCCTATAATTTTAGAAACTCCCTACGTTGATAATAAACCTATCTACGATGTGGAAATTCAAATGTTATTAAATAAAAAACCATAAAAAATATATAATAAATAAAACAAGGAGACATTATGGCACGTGAAGGTTTTACGTTAGAATGTACAAGTTGCAAAATGCAAAATTACATTTCTAAGAAAAATAAAAAATTACATCCTGAAAAAGTTGAACTTTCTAAGTATTGTTCAAAATGCTCAAAACATTCTGTTCACAAAGAAAGAAAATAATTCAAAAGCCAAAGTGGCTTTTTTATTTTTAATTTTGCCATCTTTTATGCTAAAATATTTTAAATTTATTTTTAGCAAAGTTTTATGAATAAGAAAAAGAAAAGCATAGTAATTTTTACAGGTCCATCAGGTGTTGGAAAAGGAACAGTTGAACAACTTGTTTTTAACTATGATGAACTTAACTTATCTTTATCTTGTTCAGCGACTACTAGAAGTCCAAGAGGTGGTGAAACTAATGGTATTCACTACTATTTTATTTCTAAAGAAGAATTCAAAGACAGGATTAAAAATAAAAAGTTTTTAGAATACTCTTTTCATTTTGACAATTATTATGGAACTTTATACAGCGAGCTTGATAATATAATTGCTCGTAATAAAGTTCCATTTTTAGAAATTGAAACCAATGGCGCAAAAATAATTGCCCAAAAAATGCAAAAACTTAAAAATCCTCCTTATAATTTAATTACAATATTTTTATCTCCTCCAAGTATTACTGATATTTATAAAAGAATTAAAAACAGAGGAACCGAAAACGCTCAAACTATTAAAAATAGAGTAAATAAAGCTAAAGAAGAGCTGCTTGAGGATGGTAATTTTAAATACGTAGTTTATAATGACAGACCTGAAAGAGCAGCGCAAGAAATAAGAGAAATTCTTCACAAGGAGTTAGACATTGATTAGTCTTAAAAGCATTTCAATTACAGGTGCATACCGTAAAAAAAATGATGATAGAGTAAGTCACTTTGAAAATGACGATTTTTTAGTCGCTCTTGTCTGTGATGGAATGGGTGGACATTTACATGGTGATATCGCTGCCGAAGAAACTGCAAAAATTTTTACTAATCAATTTAGCAAAAATTTTAGCTATATTTCCTTTCAAGAAACTTCGCTGTGACTTAAAAACGTAGTTAATTTAGTTAAAAAAAGATTTAAAGATTTAATTAAATCTGACTTTTCAAAAGAAAGAATGGGAACTACTTTAACTGGAGTTTTAATTCTTAAAAAAATTCAAAAAATAATAGTTTTTCACATCGGTGATAGTAGATGTTATTTTTACACTAAAGAAAAAAAACTAGTTCAAATAACTCAAGATCACTCTTATGAAAATAAACTTTTAAGCACTGGAATTTCTTTAGAAGAAGCTAAAAGCAATCCTAAAGGAAGACTTTTAACTAGCGTTTTATCTTTAAAAAATAAAATCACTTTTAACATTTACGATCTAGATCAAATCGATTATGCTAAAGTAGATAAAATCATTTTAACAAGTGATGGTGCTCATGAATTTATCTCTAGCGAAGAATTCAAAGCTGAGCTTAAATCTTCATCAAGTGAAAAAATTGCTAATTCTCTTGTTGAAATTGCACAAAAAAATGACTCAACAGATAACATTAGCTGTATTGTTATAAACCTTGGAGAGTAAAATGAATAATAGCAATATTATCAATGATTCCAACGTTTATAAAAAATATGAAATTATCTCTCCTCTTGGAGAAGGCGGATACGCCAATGTTTTTAAAATAAAAAGCAAATTTAACAACAAATACTACGCTTTAAAATATTTAAATATTCAAAATAAAAATAGTGAATTCGAGCGCTTTACAAACGAAGCGCATTTAATTAAAAATTTAAATACCGAATACGTTCCAAAAATTTTTGAATTTTATAAAGACACCAAAGAAGCTTATATGGTTCTTGAATTAATTAATGGCAGCTTAGTTTCAGAAAAGCTAAAAGCTCACGGTAGAATAAATGTTAAAGATGCGGTTCAAATCATTAAATCAATTGCATATGCTGTGCAAGAAATTCATAGCCATAAAATAATTCATAGAGACATTAAAAGCGATAATATCTACATTACAATTGATGGAAAAATCAAAATAATAGATTTTGGTATTTCAATTGAAGATGATGTCGATCAACAAAGATTTACAAGAGAAAGCTCAGTTGCTTGTTCTCCATTTTTTATGGCACCAGAAATTGTAAATAGAAATAAGCCAATTAATAAATCAGTAGATATTTACGCTATTGGAATTTTATTTTACGAAATGATAACTGGCAAGGTTCCTTTCAAAGGAAAAACCGCTAGTGAAACTATTAAAAAACATCTTTCAAGCGAAATTCCAAATCCTCAATCAGAAGTAGAAGAAATTCCAAATTCTGTTGTTAATATAATTTATAAAGCTCTCCAAAAAGACCCTGAAAAAAGATATAAAAGCACTTTAGATTTAATCTTTGATTTAGAAAATTCACTAAATCCTAAATTTTTAAATCAAAGTTTATTTAATCCTAAAAATTTACAAGAAAAGAAAAATTTTTCTTGATTTATTCAAAGTAAATTTTTTCTAGTATCTATTTTTAGTTTTATCGCGCTTTGTTTTATTGGAATTTTTGTGCTACTGCATTTTTTTGGAGTTTATTAGTGAATAGAGTTTTTGAATTATTTGGTCAAACTGCTAATGTTTGTGATCTTGAAAATAACTGCAAACTACTTCCATTTGCAGGAAGATTAAAAAAGTTAAAAATAACTCCTAAAGTTGGCGATATCGTAGAAGTTGAAAATGATTTAATTACCGATATAAAACCAAGAAAAAATGAATTAATTAGACCAAAGGTAGCTAATATTGATCAAGTGCTTGTTTTTTTATCAGTTAAAGAACCTGACTTTTCATCGTTTTTACTTGATAAATATTTAGCAATTGTAGAAAGCAAAAATATTGATTTAATAATTTTTCTAACTAAATCAGATTTAGATTTAGAGCTAGCAAATCATTGAAAACAAAAATACGAGATGCAAAATTACAAAGTTTTTTTGCTTTCAAGTAACGATAATAATTACGATGAAATTAAAAAGTTATTTGATAAAAAGTTTTCAATAGTGATGGGCCAAAGCGGAGTTGGTAAAACTACTTTTATTAACAATATTTCAAATAATAATTACAAAACTCAGCAAATTTCAAAAAGCCTTTCAAGAGGAAAACATACCACTACTTCAGCTAAAATAATTTCATTTTTAAATGGATTTTTAATAGACTCACCAGGATTTTCATCGCTTGATGTTGAAAAAGAAATAAACTTAAATAAAAGTTATTTAAATTTTAAAGAGCTTGCTAAATTATGCGAATTTAAAGATTGTATGCATAACTTTGAAAAAAATTGCAACGTTAAATTAAATTTAAATTCAAATTTAGTGCCTGAATTTAGATATAAAAATTATTTAAAGCTGTTAAAGGAACAAAATGAAAGAAAATAGAAATAAACTAGTAACTCCTAGCATTTTAAATGTCGAAAAAGAAAAAAGAATTGATTACGTTAATTCTTTAATTGATTTAGGAATTTCATGATTTCACTATGATGTAATGGATGCTAAATTTGTAGAAAATACAGCAATCGAAGTTGATGAAATAATTAAAATTTCTAAAAAAACTAAAAGCCATATTAAAGATGTTCATTTAATGGTTGAAAATCCTTATGAATATGTCGATAAATTAAAAGACTATGTCGATATATTTACATTTCACTATGAATCCATTGAAAATGATTTAGATAAATTTGAAGAATTTTTAGATTTAAACAAACATAATTTAAGAATAGGGCTAGCCATTAATCCTGAAACTGATGTTGAAAGAGTATTTCCATTTTTAGAAAAATTAACTTTAGTTTTAGTAATGTCGGTTAATCCTGGTAAAGGCGGGCAAGCCTTTATAGAATCTGCTTTAGATAAAATTAAAAAACTTAAATTTGAAAGACTTAATTTAAGAAAAAATTATGAATACTTGATTCAAGTAGATGGTGGAATTAATAATTTAACAGGTCCTAAATGCTTTAAAAAAGGTGCTAATTTATGTGTGGTTGGAACCTTTTTAGTTAAAAGTCCAACTAAAGAGACTATCAATTCTATATTTAAATAATGTGGTAAAATTTAGTAATGAATTTTGAACAAAAAAATAATTTAAATTCTTTACACGTAGATGTTGATAAAGACTATAAATTTTTAATTTCTTCTAAGAAAACACAAGGGCAATTTTATGGGCTTGTGTTTATGTTTTTTGCATTAGCATTTAGCGTGTTTGTTGCACTAACTATTTCTATTTATCATAGTGTTTTTAATGCGATAGTTAATGGTGTAGATAACGCCTTTACTCGCTTTATGAAAGAAAAACCATTTGTAGTATATGGACTAGTTCTTGGATTATTTGTTGCCTATTTTATAGTTATTTGATTCTTAAGAAAATTTAGCTGAAAATCGCTGATATTTAGTTATCCGGTTGTAGTTTTATTTTTCTCTGTAATGATTTCTATGGCACTGGTTGTATATTCAATTAATCCAGATTGAAATAGAGCAACTACTAGCTATAAAAATCCTCCTATCACAGTGCCATTGGTATTAATGTTTGCGCCAATGCTTGTGTTATTTTTCCTTGGAGTATTTTCATATTATGGTTTATTTGATTTAACCAAACTTATGAGAGTTTCAGGATTTTTACTTGCAGTATTTTTAATTCTTACAGTAATTGGAATATTTGCAGTAGGCCCTGTATATGGAACTATAAACGTTGCTATTTCAATAATAGGAATTGCAATAATTTCAATTAGCACTATTTACACTTTTAATAGAATACTAACCGATTCAAAAAACCTTGCATTCTTTTCAAAACATGAATTTATCGCAAGAGCTGCTGGATATGGAATTGAATTATTTATTAGCTATGCAAATATCTTATGATTCCTAATTAGAATTATGATGAAATTTAAAAAGTAATGCGAATCAATTTAACAAAAAAATATCGAAATTAATCGATATTTTTTTGTTACCTTTGTTACTTAAGATAGTAAGGAATGTATGCGTAAGATATTAGAATGTAAAGATTGTAAATATCTAAAGCTACGTCATTTATAATTGCTCTTAAAAGTTGATCAGGATTTGAATAATCTTTTTCTCAGTTAATTTCCATAAATCCCATGTCAGCTGTAAAGACGAAATAAATTGCGCTTCCATCTGATATCATCACTAGATTTGAAATCTTTTGAACGCTTTTAGAATTTTGATGAAGCTTGACCATGTTTTCCATAGCAAGCGGTGTATACATAATTCTTAGTTTTACTTCATCGTTTGTATATGCATTAAAGGTTTTATTGAAAGCATCTGATTCTAGTTTTACTTTTTGCAATCTAAAGCTTTTAAATAAGTCGTTATATTCTTTGATTAATTTTGAATTTTCAAAAGCAGCGGCAAATGCAAAACCTTTATCACCTAAATTTTTAGTATCAATTTTTAAAAGAGTTGTTTTTAAAAATTTATACACAGGGCTATTATTTCTATTTTTTTGAACTTCCACTTTAATGTCCATGTTTACAAAATATGCATCATGGCTTGGAGAAAGAGTAATTTTTTCCTCATCACCGATTGTTTCTAAATCAGCTTTAAGTTTAAATAAAATTGGTCTAATTAGTTTTTTAAGTTCTACAACTGTAACTTCATTTAATGTATCTCTATATTGTTTTGGATATTCTTCGTCATAGCTAAATTGTTCATCAAGAAGAGCAAATGCTTCTTTATAAATTACTCGTTTATTTAGCATTTTTGCAACAGTAATATTAAATCTTTCTTTGTATTTGTCTGCAAAGAAAAACATTAAATAAGCAAGTCCACCAAAGGCAAACATAGCCAATGCTAAAAATACAATTACAAATGAAAATCCTTCTTTTTTATATAAAACTATAACTGTAATTAGTAATGCTACAGCTATTGCAATAAAAACACCCATTAAAGAATAGAAAACTTTTAATTTCTTTTTTAGATTTAGTCTTTTGTAAAGATCGTTAATTTCTTTATTGTAATGCGCTTTTATATTTGAGTGAAGTTTTTCATAAAAATTTTTAAAATTTGTAAATTCTGAAACGTTTTTCATTATAAAAGTTCCTTTATTTTGTTTGCTAGCTCGGTTGCTATTTTTTCAAGAGTTAAAACAATCTCTTTATCTTTAAAATTAGATTTTAAAGGAGAGTCTAAATCTAAAACTCCATATAATTTTGAATTAACAATTATAGGAATTACAACTTCAGAATTAGAAGCGCTATCGCAGGCAATGTGATCTTTAAATTCATGAACGTCATCGACTACTATAGTTTTTTGTTCGCGCGCTGCTTTACCACAAACTCCTCTAGAAAATGGAATTTGTGTGCAGGCGATTTTTCCTTGAAATGATGATAAATATAAAACTTCACCTTCAGCTAAATAAAAACCAGCTCAGTTTAAATTTTTAAAATTTTGATAAATAAAAGCAGATGTGTTAGCTAAAATAGAATAAATTTTAACTTCATCTGCAATTAAGGATTTATATTGTTGAACTAACATTTAATTAGTTAAGTCTATCCATTGAAACGTCAGCTAATTGTTTTTCGCTAGCTGCAAATAATGGGAAGGTAGTTAGCTTCATTCTAGAAGCTACTGAGTTTCTAGGGAAGGTGAAAAGTAATTTGTTAAATTCAGTTACTTTTGAGTTGTATAGTCTTCTTGATGCTGCAATTTCTCTTTCAAGATAAGCAGTATTTTCCATTAAGTCTTTGTATAAAGAACTTGCTTTAAGTTCTGGATAATTTTCAGCAACAGCCATAAGTCTTCCAAAAACTGAATTGTTTAATCTTTCAATTTCAGCTCCGTTTTCAACAGCGCTAGGTTGACTTGTTAGGTTTCTTAATTTAGCAACTTCTGCGTATGTTTCTTTTTCAAAGTCTTTATAGCTTCTAACTTGTTCTACAAGTTTTGTTAAAGTGTCAGCTCTTTTTGCAAGTTGAATTTGAATAAGTGATGCATTTTCATTAATTTCATTTTGCATTCTATTGAATTGGTTTCTAAAAACCATGTCAAAAATAGCAGGAGCAATGAAAATATATAATGCAAATCACAATACATTTTGTGGCTTGGTAACGTGGGCTGGCTTTACAGAATTATCAACATTTGGTGAAAATCCCTCTGAGCTTTGTGCCGCTCTTGGATCAAATAAATTTGACATTTTTTATACCTCATTTATAAGTAGTGTTATTTGATTTCTATTATAACATTTTTCAATTTGCTCATATAACGAGAATTATTTTGAAAAATGTGATAAAAATATTAAGTAAATAGTATTATTTATGTATATAAATATGTAATCGATAAACTTGTAATATTCAAGAGGAATAATGAAAAAAACATTAAATGATTTAAATTTAAAAAACAAAACTGTTTTAGTTAGAGTCGACTTTAACGTTCCAATGAAAAATGGAGTAGTTACTTCAAATAAAAGAATAGTAGCTGCGCTTCCTACAATTAAAAAAGTTCTTTCAGAAAACGCTAAAGTAGTTTTAATGTCTCACCTTGGTAGAGTTAAATCAGAAGAAGATAAAGCAAAATACAATCTAGAACTTGTAGCTAAAGAATTATCAAAATTACTTGGTAAAGAAGTAACTTTTGTTAACGCTACAAGAGGTAAAGAATTAGAAGATGCAATCGCAAAACTTCCACACGGTGAAGTGCTACTTATGCAAAACACTCGTTATGAAGATTTAAACGATAAAGCTGAAAGTAAAAACTCACCAGAACTTGGAAAATACTGAGCATCACTTTGTGATGTATTTGTAAATGACGCTTTTGGAACCGCTCATAGAGCGCATGCATCAAATGTGGGTGTGGCATCAAATGTTAAAGAATCTTGCCTTGGATACTTAATGGAAAAAGAAGTATCAAGTCTTGAAAAAGCAGTTAATTCTCCAGCTCATCCTTATGTTGCTTTAATTGGTGGGGCTAAGGTATCAGATAAAATTGAAGTTTTAGAAAACTTAGTAAAAATTGCAGACAAAATGCTTATCGGTGGAGGAATGGCCTATACATTTAAAAAAGCTTTAGGGCAAAGCATAGGACACTCACTACTAGAAGCTGATAAATTAGATTTTGCTAAAGAGTTTTTGGCAAAATACTCAGATAAAGTTGTTCTTCCTATTGATAATGCTTGTTCTTTAGAATTCTCTGACGTTGAACCTACATTTTTTGAAGGAGATATTCCTGATAATTTTGACTGTCTTGACATTGGCCCTAAAACAATGAAATTATTTGAAGATGCTTTAGTTGGAGCTAAAACAGTAGTTTGAAACGGACCTATGGGAGTTACAGAATTTAAACACTACAAACAAGGAACTCTTGCAATGTGCAAGGCAATTTCAAAATTAGAAAATTGTTTTTCAATCGTAGGTGGTGGAGATTCAGTTGCTGCTGTTGAAGATCTTAAAATGGAAGATAAGTTTTCACACGTTTCAACCGGTGGAGGAGCTTCACTTGAATTTCTACAAGGATTAAAACTTCCCGGGTTTGAAGCAATTCAAGAAAAAAATTAGCAGTTGCTAATTTTTTTAAATAATTATGAGATTAAGAAATGACAAATTCGCATTAAGCGAATTAAATGAATTTAAATTTTTTATTAAAAATTATCCTTTTAATATCAAAGAAGATGACATTTTAGAAATCGGTTCCGGCAAAGGTGAAATGATTTCACAAATGGCGCTTTTAAATCCTAACCAAAGATTTATAGCCATTGAAAAATATCCAACAGTTGCTAAAAAAATAATGCAAAAAATCAAAGAATTAAATTTAGAAAATTTATATATTTCTTGCATCGATGCATCAAAGCTTAGTGAAAACTTTATCGGCAAAACCAATACTATTTGACTTACATTTTCAGATCCATGGCCAAAGAAGCGTCATGAAAAAAGAAGGCTAACATATAAAAGCTTTTTAGATCAATACGAGTTTTTATTAAAAGATAAAAATTCTAATTTTTATCTAAAAACCGATAACGATTTATTTTTTAATTATTCCTTAGAGTCTCTTCAAGAAAACAATTGAAATTTAAAATTTGTAACTGGCGATTTACATAATTCAATTTATAATGAAACTAATATTAAAACCGGTTATGAAATTAAATGAATGGATAAAACTAAAATTAATTTTTTAATTGCAAGTAAAGGCGAAAATGCTTAGAGTTATTGCTGGAAAATATAGAAACCGAAAAGTAAATCAGCCATCAAAAGAAACAACTAGATCAACTATCGAAAAAATCAGAGAAGCTATTTTTTCATCAATAGCTTTTAAGCTTCCTCATAAAAACTTTTTAGATTTATTTTCAGGATCTGGAATTTGATCGATAGAAGCCTCATCAAGAGGAGCTAGCCAAGTTGTAGGAATTGAAAAAGATAGAAAAGCTTACAAAATAATTTTAGAAAACATAAATTCGATAAAAATTGACAATATTTCAATAAAAAATATGGATGCTATGGAATTTATCAAAAATAATACAATGGTTTTTGATTTTATTTTTATAGATCCGCCATTTATTCGATACGATTATATTAATGACAGTTTAAAATTTATTCAAGAAAATAAATCTTTAAGCGAAGATGGTGAAATCATTCTACACACTGATGACTATCGTCAAGTGGTAGTACCAGAGAAATTAAAAATTTACAAAGAAAAAAGATATGGAAAAAAATTTATATACTTTATCGTTTGAAAATAGGTTAATGGTAGGGCAATTAATTAAAGTTACTTGCCAGAGCATTTCCTATGAAGGTTATGGTCAAGTTCAACTTTATTCAAAAGTTTTAATTGCATCAAATTTTTTTCCAAGCGAAAAAGCAATTGTAAGAATTGAAAAAATTTTTTCAAAATATGTTTTTGCTAAAGTTATCGAAATTAAAGTTAAATCTAAATATAGAAACGAAACTCAGCTCGATAGCAATAGCGCGCAGCTAGTGAACTTAAATTACGATCAACAAATCAAATTTAAAAAGAGTTATTTAAATTTTTTATTTTTAAGAAACTTTCAATTAACTCAAGATGTTTTTCAAGATTTTTTAACTTCAACAAAGCAATTTAATTATCGAAATAAAATAACTTACTGAATGAATAAAGATTTTGATAATAGATGAAACTTTTGTGAATCAATTCAAAATACAAATAAATTTCAAAAAGAAAAAAATTCATTTTTAGCATCAAAGGCAATAGTTGATTTTAAAAATAGCTTTTTAAAATTTATAAATTCTAATAGCGGATTTTTTGACAAACTTAAACCTACTAAAATAATGATTAATTCAAGTAGGGATAGTCAAATTTTTGTAATTTTAATTTGTGATAATTTAGTTAAAAGAGATCTATGAAAATTTGATTTTAAAAAGCTCTTTCCTAGCCTTACAAATTTAATAATAAATTACAACAATACTTTCTTTGAAGTTTATAAAGGTAAAACTTTTGTTCAAAGAATTGGTGTTAATAAATTTAATGTATTAAATGATTCTTTCTTTCAAGTTAATGGTCCTGTTGCAAAATATCTTTTTGACGATTTAGCTGAATTAATCAGCAAAGCTAATTCGAAAAGCTTAATTGATTTTTATTGCGGAGTTGGAGCTATAACTATATATTTAGCTACTAAATTTCCAGAGCTTGATTTTTATGGATACGAAAAAAATAGATTTGCAATTAAAATCGCAAACGAAAATGTTTTAATTAATAAATTAAATCCAGAAAAAATTAAATTTTTAAAATTCGATTTAGATAAAAAATTAAATGACAAAGTATTTCAAGATTCAGTTATTTTTGATCCTCCAAGAGCTGGGCTTAGTCAAAATTTAAAGCTGCTTGTTTTAAATAGTGAAAATGTAAAAAATATATTTTATATTTCTTGCAATCCTAGAACCTTAGTTAGAGATGTAAAAGAAATAACTGAAAAAAGCAATTTTAAAATCAAATTTATAAAGGGCTATGACATGTTTCCACAAACTCATCACATTGAAACATTAGTATGGCTATCAAGGGAAAATTAAAAATGAAAAAGAAAAATTTTTGAAAAAAGTTAATTTTATCTATTAGTAATTTATTTGTAACAGCTACTGTTGTAACTTCATGTTCATTTGGCTTTAGTCAGAAAAAAGACGAAAAACAAAACGAACAAAGCTCGCTAGGAACTAGCAGCGGACAAACTCAAAATCAAGATCAAAAAGTTGCCGCTAGCAATCTTCCAAAAGCTAAAGTAGCAAGATATACCGATGGAGATACAGTTGACATCATCTACGATACTATCGAAGTTACAGCTAAAATTAGATTCTATGGAATTGACACTCCTGAAACTTTAAAAGGATCAAATAGAAATCTAATAGCTAAATATGAAAACGTTTATGCTCAAAAAGCAAAAGACTATGTAAAAGATTTAATCACTAAAAACAATCACGTAGTTTACGTTAAAAAAATAACAACCGATAAATATAATCGTACCGTTGCAATTTTATATTTAACCGATGACCAAACTTCAAAAAGCGTTAACGAATTAATTGTAAAAAACGGTTACGGTGCTGTTAGATATATTTCACTAACTAATAAAACCTATAAAGTAAAAGATGATTTTCAAAGAGACTTTTACTTTAGACTACTTAATTTCCAAGAAGAAGCAAAATCTAAATCATTAAATATTTGAGAACATGATTTAAAAGATGTTTACTATAAATACCCTTTTAATAATGATTAAGATTTATAATTTTTAATATGTTATCTGATAAAAATAAAACCGAGCAAATACTAGAGTATTTAATGGAATTAATCCAAACTGGACAAATGCCGCCAAATAAAATTATGCCAAGTCAGCATCAGCTGATGAAAAGGTTTGAATGCTCTAGAAATATAATTGCTGCCGCTTACAAAAAACTTGAGTTTTTAGGTGCAGTTTATTCAATTTCTAAAAGAGGATATTTTGTATCAGAGAATTTTCACAACCTAATAAAACCACTTAGTTTTTTACTTGGTGTATCTCGTCAAGATGGATACGAAATTAAAAACGTAGATACTTTGCCTGATTGAGCTACAAAAAAACATATTATTTTTACTAATGGTTTTAGAACTTTTTTCAAAAATTATTTTAAAGAAGATAAATTAATAGCAGAGTCAGAAATTTTTCTTTCTTTAAAATGCGTTAGCAAAAAAGAAAACATTAATTTAAATATTCCAATTACCGATCTTTTAATTCGACGTAAAATTTTAACCAACGTGGTTTATCAGATCGAATTTGAAAAAATCATAAAATTTGGAGCTAACCCTAGCGTTGCTGTAATTTTTTATGGCTACGATGTCGATAGCATTTGCATTGCCGGTAAATTTTACGTAGATCCAGAGAATTTTAAATTCTATCATCAAGAATTTTCACTTAATTAACTCTAAAACTTGCCGGGTCAAGATTTTAGATTTTACAAAGCTATAAACCTAAATTTTCAATGAAAAAAATATAACATTTACTTGAAAAGTAAAAGTTATTATGAATAAAAAAGTTCTTGAAAATAAAATAATTTATCAAATCTTTCCAAGATCATTCTACGACGCTAATGACGACGGAGATGGTGACTTACAAGGAATTATTAAAAAAATTCCTTATTTAGCTAATCTTGGAATTAACGCAATTTGACTTTGCCCAATTTATTCAACAAAATTCGTAGACGCTGGCTACGATGTTTTAGATTACAAAAATGTCTGAAAACAATTTGGAACTTTAGCTGACTTTAAAAAACTTCAAAAAGTAGCTCAAAAAAATGGAATAGATATCATCATGGATATCGTGATAAATCACGTATCTAGTGATCATGTTTGGTTTAAAAAAGCGCTCGAATCAAAAAATAATAAAGAGCATGATTATTTCATTTGAAGAGATAATCTTTCTGAAGAAGAAAAGAAAGCAGAAAGCCTTTTTGGCGGAAGCGCTTGAGAATACGTTCCACATTTAAATAGATATTATTTCCATTTATTTAGCAAAGAACAAGTTGATTTAAATTGAAACAATCCAAAAATGATAGATGCCATGGTTGACGTGGTTGATTTTTGATACAAACTTGGTGTTAAAGGGTTTAGAATTGACGCCATAAAACATATTGCTAAAGATTTTAAAACACTAGAATCTAATCCTGCATTTGCATGATGTAGTGGCGCTGTTAAATTTTTAAAAGAATTTAACAAAAAAGCTTTTGCTGATAAGCCCGACGCATATACTTTTGGAGAAGCTAGTTCTATAACTGCTGATGAAGTGCTAAAATATGCATCCGGAAAACAAAAAGTTGCAGATAACTATTACAACTTTGCATGATGATGAATAGGTTGGGGGAAATTAGGAAGAAATGAGTACAATCCTAATTGAGAAATAAAAGCTTTTGCTGATAGCCAAAAACCTTTCCAAGAAAATCTTAAAATTAAGCCATACATGATTACAAACTTTTTATCTAATCATGATACTTCTAGATCTATATCTCGTTGAGGAGATACTGACTTTTTCTTTGAAGAATCTGCAAAAAGTCATGCAATGCTTTTATTTATGCTTAAAGGAATTCCTTGTATTTATTATGGAGAAGAAATCGGTCTTTTAAATACTAAATTCAGTGACATTTCAGAATTTAGAGATTGCGATTCATTTAACTTCTACGATAAATACGTTAAGCAAGATAAAGTATTTTCAGATAAAGAATTTTTAAGAAATTCAAATATAAATTCTAGAGATGCTGGTAGATCTTTAATGCAATGAGACAACTCAATAAATGCTGGATTTAATCTAGGATTTGAAACTTGATTTAATTTAGGATCTAATCAAGAAAAAATAAATGTCAAAGATCAAATAAAAGATAAAAATAGTATTTTCAACTTTTACAAAAAATTAATTTACTTAAGAAAAAATGAATTAAATAGTATTTTAATTCATGGTACTAGCGAAATAAATTGCGATAGTAAAACAAATTTAATAACTATAAAAAGAGTTTATAAAACTAAAAAATTAACAGTTTTAATAAACATGACAAATCGTGAAATAAAATTAAACAAACTTCCACAAGGAAGCGTGATTTTGTCAACTTACAATTTAGAAAATGTAGTTATTGACAGTAAATTAAGACCTTATGAATCTATTACAATTTTAAAGTAAAAGATATTATGAAATTTTTAAATTACAATACAAAAGATAAAATAATTTCACAAGTTAAATTTGACAAAAATTTAACTGCCAAAACTGAAAGTATATTTTCTTTAGGTAATGGTTATTTGGGAATTAGAAGCGCAGACGAAGAACTTGCTTGATACAACAAGGAAGACTTTTTCGTTAATGGTATTTTTAACCGCGATGTTAAAGAAGAAGTTAGTGAGCTAGCTAATTTAGCTGATTGTTTATCTAATCCTATTTTTATTAATGGCAGAATTTTTACTGCTTCACATAAAGATTTTTATAATAAATCTCTTGACATTAAAAAAGGAATTCTTTCAAGGAAAATAATTGCCAAAAGAAGTCAATCTGAAATTGAATTTAATTTTGAAAGATTTGTTTCTCAAGATGATTTAAATGTTTATGGACAAAAAATAAAAATCAAAGTTTTAAAAGCAACTAAAGAAAATAATTTTTTACTTAAAGTTGGAATCAACGGACAAGTAACCAACCAAGGAACTCAGCACTTTAGTGAAGGACATAAATTCCGTCCAACTAATGAATCACTTCAAATGCATCAACAAACTACAAACTCAAAAAGATTTGTAGTGCACAATTTAATTACAAAACTTTATCTAAATGGAAAGCTAATCAAAGGTGGAACCGATGATTATGTAATTGATATTGATCGCAGAAGAATTGTCTTTAACATTAATTTAAATCTAAAAGAAAAAGATGAATTAGTTTTAGAAAAATTAATGTCAGTGCACACTAGCGTTGATTCAAAAAATAAAACTATTTCAAAAGAAAAAGTTTTAGCTAACGCTAATGAAAAACATAATTATTTACTTTCTCAAAGCTATGATAATTTAAAAGAAAAATCTATCAAAGCTTTTGAGAAAAATGTTTGAGAAAAATACTTTGTAAAAATTCAAGGAAACGAAGAAAGTAGCTATGATCAATTAGCGCTTGACTTTGCTTTATTCCACTTAAATAATTTTGTTCCTAAGTTTTCTACTACTAAAAACGTAGGAGCAAAAGGACTCAGCGGTGAAGGATATCAAGGACATACTTATTGAGACACTGAATTTTTTATTAATCCAAACTATTTATTTAATGATCCTAGTGTTGTTAAAAACCTCTTAACTTATAGATATAAAGGAATTAAAGGAGCTAGAGATAAAGCTAAAGAATTCAAACAAAGATATGAAGAATCATATTTAGAAGGTGCACAATTCCCTTGAGAGATGGCCTGACCTACTGAAGGTGAAGTTTGTCCATATTGAGGACAAGCTGACATTATTTCAGGAGAGCAAGTTCCTATAGCATCACGCCGTCAAGAAATTCATGTATCTAGTGATATTGCCTACGCTGTAGAGCAATACTATAGAGCAACCAACGATGAAAAATTCATGGAAAAAATGGGTTATGAAATGATTTTTGACACTGCTTGATTTTATACAAATAGAGCAGAAAAACAAAGTGATAATTCATTTGAAATAAAAGACGTAATGGGGCCTAATGAATATAAAGGTAATATAGATAACAACGCTTTTATAAATTTCATGGCTAAATATAACATCGATTTAGCAATTAACTATTACAAAGATCTTGAAAGTAAAAACAAAGATTTACTTAAAAAAGTTTTAAGTAAAATTCCTTACAAAATTGATCTTGAAAAAATGAAGCTAGTTTCACAAAATCTAGTTCAACAAAAACCAAATGATCAAAAAATAATTGCAGAAAATGATCAATTCTTAAAGCTTCCTTTAGTTGATTTATCAAGTTTCCAAATGAGAGGAGATGCTGGTAAAAAATTATTTTCAACTAAAGAGGGAACTAAGATTTTATCGAGTCAAGTTGTTAAGCAAGCTGACGTGGTATTGCTACTTAATATTTTTCCTAATTTATACGATTACGAAACTAAAAGTAAAAACTTTGACTACTACGAAAAAATTACAACTCACGATTCATCACTATCACCAGCAACTTACTGCCTTGAAGCAATTAGGCTAAGAAAATTAGAAATAGCTTACAAATTATTTAAATACGGAATTAATATCGATTTAGGTGAAAACATGAAAAGCTCAAATGCTGGAATTCATGCAGGATCACTTGCTGCTATTTATCAAATGATTGTCTTTGGTTATGGTGGGTTAAATTTCACCGATGGTAAATTATTTTTTGATCCAGTTCTTCCTTCAAATTGAAACCAATTAACTTATAAATTCAAATATTTAAATTGTGAATTTTTAGTTAATGTTTACAAAGATAAATTTTCAATTAAATGTCTTACAAAAGATAAAGCAAGAGAAATTTATATTGAAAATAAAAAATATTTAATTACAAATAAAGAAGAGTTTTTCAAAATTAAACATGCAAATTAAAGCCTTTATATTTGACCTTGACGGAGTTATAGCCGATACTGCTATTTTCCACTATCAAGCTTGAAAAAAAATCTTAAAAGAAAAATTTAACTTAGACTACACCTTAGAAGAAGGTGAAGCACTTAAAGGTCTTTCAAGAGAAAATACCTTGTTAGAATTTTTAAAACTTAAAAGTTTTTCAAGAAAATTATCGGAGCAAGAAATCAAAGAAGTCTGTGATGAAAAAAATGATTTTTACAAAGAACTTCTAAAAAGTAATTTAAGCGTGAAAAACATCTTGCCTGGAATTTCTACTTTTGTTAAAAAAGCAAAAGAAGCAAATATCAAATTAGCGATCGCATCAAGTAGTCACAATGCACCTATGATTTTAAAATCTTTAGAGCTTTTTAATTACTTTGACTACATAGTTAATCCTGCTGATGTTAAAGTCGGAAAGCCAAATCCTGAAATCTTTTTAAATGCGGCAAAGCATTTTAATTTAGATCCAAAAGAATGCGTTGGTATTGAAGACGCCATCGCTGGAGCTAGAGCAATTAAGGCTGCAAATATGAACTTAATTGCAATAAGCCAGTCAATTTCAGAAGAATTTGACAGCGATTTTATGCTTTTAAAATCAACTAGAGAGCTCAATTTTGAAAAAATAATGAATTATTTTTCACTAAAATAGCCAAATTTATCAAAAAAACACTAAGTAAATGCATGCTTAGTGTTTTATTTTTGCAAATTCTTGACTAGTCAAGGATGATAACCAAGAAAACGGGCATATTTAAGTGCTTTAAAATTTTCTAATAACTTTCTATTATATAATAATTATAAGGAGATATATGAAATTATCTAAAAAATTTTTATTAATTGGATCTGCCCTATCGGCAGCGGCTATTCCAGTGATTGCAATCTCATGTGGAGGACAATCAGAAAGTGAACAAGACAAAAAAGTTAAAGCTTTAGTTGCTAAAATGGAAGCAGATGCTAAAGCAGCTGCTCTAAAAACTACTTTAGAAGGTTATTCTAAAGATTTAATGATTATTTTATCTAACAAAGCAGAAGCTAAAGAAGGTAGTGAACTATTAATTAAAGCTTTTAACCAATTCTATGGAACTAATTTAAGCATTGTTCAAGTTGGTGGTTCAGAAAACTATCAAACAACACTTAAAAATAGATTCGCAGCAGGACCTGGACAAATTCTTTTAGTTGGGGCAGAGTCACAAAGTGCTTTCGGTGATATTAATAGCAATCTTGTAAATACCGATGCTAAAACATTTTTAAATATTACAGACACTTCTAAAACATTTGACGATATTGTTTTAGGTGATAAACACTTCATGCCTCAATCAAGAGAAGCATATGGAGTAATTTACAATAAGAAAAACTTCGCAGATGCTAAAATTACTGTTTTTGAAGGTAAAAGCTTTAGCGCATCACCTAAAACTGGACTTAATTTAACTAAACCAGAAAAATACGACGGTACAGTTAAAATGGGTGACGATTTATACGTTTTCGCAGCGGATTTAACCGTTGATGGATACAAAGTAATTAAAGCGCAACTAGCTGAAAAATTACCTACAAAACAAGTATTTTACTCAACTATTAAAGCAGGTAAATCTGACATTTGACCTATTACAAACCACCTGCTTCAAGCTGCTATAGTTTCAGCTAACTTAGGAACTAAAGGAGTTGGTTCTCCTGAATATACCGAATTAGTTGCTAAAATGAAAGATAAAACCAAAACTGCAGAATGACTAAATGAAGCAGTGGCTAAGTCTTTAAAAGATGCACTTGATGTTTATGGTTATAGTGATCCTAAAAATAGCGATCAAAACAAAGTAGTTAACTCTTCATCGCTGATTGCTTTAGGAACTGTTTCAATGGTTCAAAATGGAACATGAGCGCTATCACAAATTAGCGATACTTTAGAAGGTGAGGTTAAAGATTTAGTAGGATTTCTACCAGTTCCTACTCCAAATAAAACAACTGGAAAACTTCCTCTTTTTGCTGGGGCATCACAAAGATGAGCAGCTACAACTCTTGCTAATGAGGAAGCTAAAAAGAAAACAGCTCAACTATTTTTAAGATTTATCTATCAAACAAATAGTGGAGTTACAAATCTAGGTAATTTACTAGGTTCACTAAGTCCATATTCAGTTTCAGATTTAGGTGAAATTAAATCAAATAACGAATTATTTGACTCAGTATTTAACTATGGTGACGAATCAGTAGATTCTTGAATCCAAGCTCATCTTGTTAAAAACTTTAACAATGACTCAGAAGAATTAGTAACTTTTTTTAACCAGGGACTGCCAGGAACTGACGCCGAAGTTGCTAAAAAATTACAAGACATCTACAACAGATTACTTGACCAATTTGCTGATCGTAGCTAACAATGTATAAAAAAAGATTTTTCTTTGGGATGATTCTTCCCAGTATTATAGTTTTTATAATAGTTATTTTAGTGCCTACTATTTTGGCGCTAGGATACTCATTTACCGATTGAAATGGAAGAAGTGGAAAAGACTTAAAAGCATCTTGAATTGGCTTTAAAAATTATGTTGATATTTTTAAAGACTCCCATTTTGCTTCTCGGATTGGTTATACATTTGTATTTTCAATAGCTTCATTGCTCCTTGTTAATATAATCGCCTTTGCATTAGCTTACGTGCTTAATTCTAAGCTAATAAAAGGAAGAAATATTTTTAGAAGTTTTTTCTTTATTCCTAATATCATCGGAGGTCTTGTAATTGCCTACATATGACAAAGCATATTACAGGGCGTATACTATAGCATTTATAAACAAGAAGGTTCATTTGCAACGCTAAATAAATGAAGCGGACTGCTTTCTATGACAGTGGTTTACACTTGACAAATGGCCGGATATATTATGCTAATTTATCTAGCAGCTTTACAAAACGTTTCAAAAACTTTAGACGAAGCTGCTCAAATTGAAGGCGTTTCTAAATTTAAACGCTTTAAATCGGTGGTAATACCTGCAGTTCTGCCAGCACTTACAGTTTCCTTTTTCTTAGTTCTTAGTGGTTCATTTAGGATGTTTGATCTAAACTTTATTCTAACCAACGAGCGTCCTGATTCATCACTACTAGCTTATGATATTTATACCACCGGAGATATAAACACACAATATGGGCTTGCAGAAGCTAAATCCGTTATCTTTGTGATTTTAGTTTCTATTATTTCAATTTCACAAGTGGCTATATCTAAAAAATTCGAGGTACAAGCATAATGAAAAAATACCTTGCAAATAAACATTGAAAAAAAGCCACAATTATTTCATCAACATTAATTGTTTTTGCTATAGCACTATTTTGAGTTTCTCCTTTTGTATTTACTTTAATTAACTCATTTAAGCCATTAAGAGAATCTATTGATAGTTCAAACTTCTTTAAGCTTCCTATTAATTCAACTCAAAATAACTACAGCAAATCATTTTCAGATATAAATTATTTCCACGCGTTTTTACTAACTCTTGGAATTACGATAGCTTCAAATTTATCGATAATTATTTTTGGATCTCTAGCTGCATGACAATTAGCTAGAACCAAAAAATGATACGCCAAAGTTATCTTTTATACATTTTTAGTAGCGCTAATTATTCCATTCCAATCTATAATGTTCCCGCTCATTAATGACGTTGCAGTTAAATTTAACCTTCGTAACGTTATGGGTCTTATAGTTCTATATACTGGATTTGGAATTTCACTAAGTGTATTTATGATTCATGGCTTTATCGCAACTATTCCACTTTCTTTAGAAGAGGTGGCTAAAGTTGAAGGCCTAGGGCCAATTAAAACATTTTTCAAAGTAGTTATTCCGCTACTTAGACAAATACTAACTACTATATTAATATTAAATACAATGTGAATTTGAAACGACTTCTTGTTACCAAATTTAATAAAAAACGCTGGAAGTTATAATTCATTTACATTAATAGTTAATCTATATTCAAACATTGGAGTTCACGCACTTAACCCTGGTCAAATAATGGCCGGAGTAACTTCAATTATCATACCTGTTGTTGTCTTTTTTATCGTTATGCAAAAAAACATTGTTTCAGGAATTACAAATGGGGCTATAAAATAAATTATGGAAATCAAATCAAATAATACTGTTATCAAACCTCAAGGTCTTCCATCTCATATTGAAGATCTATATCAAAAATTAAAAGTAGAATTTTTAAATAATAGAACCAATAGTCCTGATTTAAATGTTTTAGTAATTGATAATATAGACAAAGTTTATGAAAATGGTTTTCAAGCCGTTTTTGGAACCTCTTTTTTTCTAAAAAAAGGAGAATTCCTTTCTCTGCTAGGGCCTTCTGGTTGTGGTAAAACTACTACCCTGCGTGCCATTGCAGGACTAGATACTGCAACTAGCGGACAAATTTATATTAATGGAGCTGATGTTACTTACTCAGAACCTATCGATAGAGATATAACTATGGTTTTCCAAAACTATGCGCTATTCCCTCACTTAAGCGTTAGAAAAAATATTACATTTGGTCTTGACGCTAATCCTTCTAAAATTGGTAAAGAAGCCAAATATTATAAAGAAGAAAAATTTATTAAAAATAAAATTAACAATTTAAAACAAATTCAAAATGATATTGTTAATTTACTTAAAATCAAACAAAAAAATCAAGCGCTTTTAGAAAAAATTCAAAAGCATCAAGCTATCTACGATAAGCTTAAAAACAAACAATCTAAAAAAGCGCTTTCACTATTTTTCAAAATAAATGGATGAAAATCTGTTTATCAAATTAATACCAAAAAAATTGCCGCACTTGAAAGCGATAAAGAAAACGCGCAAGGTTATGGTGTTGAAGTTGAATCTTGAAAGAAAAAGCTTGAAGAAATAAAGCTTAAAAAAGCGCAAGCTGCTAAAGAAGATAATAAAAAAGAAATCAAAGAAGCAAAGTTAAAAGAAGTTAGTGAAATTCTTGGTCTTGATTATTATTTAGATAGAAAACCAGCAGCTCTTTCAGGAGGGCAAAGACAAAGAGTAGCTCTTGGTAGATCAATTGTTTCAAATCCTACACTGTTTTTAATGGACGAACCGCTATCGAATTTAGATGCAAAACTTAGAGCTTCAATGCGTAGTGAAATTAGAAAAATTCACGAAAGAGTTAACGCAGCTACAGTTTACGTTACTCACGATCAAATTGAAGCTATGACTATGTCAGATAAAATTGCAATTATGTCAGATGGATTCATTCAACAAATAGGTTCACCAGACGAAGTATATAAAAACCCAGCGAATTTATTTGTTGCTCAATTTATAGGCAACCCTACTATGAATCTTTTTGAAGGTAGATTCAAAGATGGACACTTTGTATCTAATGACTGAAAAGTTTTAATTCCAAATTGAAAAACAAAAAACATCATGCCTGATGTTGATATCGTATTTGGAATTCGTCCTCAAGATATTTATCTAACTAATGATGATTATCCTAATAGCGATCCAACTTACTTTGTTGAAGTAGTTAGAAGTGAGCTTTTAGGAAACGAAATTCAATATGTAGGTGTTATCAAAGAATTGCAAAAAGAAATTGTATTTATCACCGATACCTACAACAAGTTTAAACCCGGACAAGTTACAAAAATTTCAATTATCCCTGATAGAATTCATATTTTTGACAAACAAACTACCATTTCTTTAACTTCAGAATTTAATTATGAAACTTTATCATCTCTTAAAAACTGAGTGGAGTCTGAAGATAAGATAAAAGTTAGAAGAGATTTATTAGAATTTAGTAAAAAACAAAAATTACAAATATTTTCTGTGATAAAACTACTAAAAAATCTTGTCAAAAAAGTTCTTAAAAAATAACTCGAAAATAAATAACAAAAAAGTAAGCTAAGCTTACTTTTTTGTTGAAATTAAGTATTATTTTTTGTAAATCTCGGACTTTTTATGATCCTTAACTTGCTTATATATTACCAAATTTTTTAAAAACCATATAACTTTTTTAGTATTTTCTAAAACATTTATATTTCGGACGTTTTCAAATTAAAAAGTTTATAAATTTTTTAATATTTTTGTTAATTTTTGAGCATTAAAATTATCGCTATTTGTTAAAAGTTTTTATCAGGTAGATAAATTCAGCCATCAATACTTCTAACGTTAGATATTGAAATAAAAGCGTCTTTATCGATCTTTCTAACGTCATGAATTATTCTTAAAACATGTCTAAATAATATAACTGAAACTAAAACATTTATCTTTTTACCTTTATATCCACCTCTGGCTCTAAAAACGGTAGATCCGGCTACTATTTTTCTATCGTTTTTAATTTTATTTTGAATTTCTTCTCATAGTGGAGAATAAATTTCAAGTCTAACTAATTTAAATTTAGGATAAATTTTATTTAAAACTACTATATATAAAACGTTGATAAATACTGTAGCTACAAAGTTAGGTGATAAATATAATTCAAAGTTTCAAGCTTTATTAAATACAGCTGCCATTTCTTTAGGAATAAAAGCTATATCAATATTATTAGTTGTTAAAAAGTTTTGTTTTGCATTTTGAAGAAGAATAGATCCTGGAAGTCATGAACCTACTAAAACCGAAAATATAACGATAATAATATTCATATATCCAGATATAGTTCCAAATGATTTTTGCTTTACGTTCGCGTATCATTCTCCTACTATTCCAGTAACTCCAGCAGTTCCTCCAATGATTTGAATTATTGCAAAAATAAATGCAAGAACTACTCCATAAAATGTCGCATAAACCAGCAGCGCTGCGATATTTCCTCCATCGCTTCACATTAATGGAATAATGCTACTTAAATGCTTTTGATTTTCAGGCAGAGCTTCTTTAACTACTGGATTTGAAAAATCACCAATTATAAATACATCATTAGCTCCGGGAATTAATCCTATTACAATTGATACCATCGAAGAAACTAAAAGAAATACAACGGTTACAAATATAAAAAACTTACCAATTTTTTTATAACCAAATATAAAAATTGGAATCGATAAAATAATATAAGCCAGCCAGAAAATAATCTGGTCAATTAAGTTACTAATAAAATGCGGAAGCTCTGTAGTATTAACTGCAACTATCTTAGCAACCGACTGTCCAATGGCTGCTAAACCAAAGTTATAAATTCCTACATTTTTAACAAAAAACACACTAAGGGCTCCAAAAAATATTGCCATTGCGATTGTAATTAGCATTATTTTTTGAATCGATAAAGGTTGGTAAAGTTTGCTAAAAAAGAGTCCAAAATTTGACATTTGAGTTCTTCTAAAAGTGGTATTAACTTTTTTAATTTTTCTTTTAGGAACATCGTCATATTTAAGATCTTGAGTTCTATAATCTACCGGTTCAACGATTTTGGAACTTTCTTTATTTACATCTTTGTTATTATCTTCTGTCATAAACTCTCCTTAATGCTTCACTAGAAATATTAATTATAAACTAATATATTGCCATTTTGTTAAAAATTGGCCATTTTTAGCCAAATTTAAACCAAAATGTAATATAATTATTTATTACTTTGTAAGAGTTAAATTTATGAACAAAATTAGAACAAGATACGCCCCAAGTCCAACTGGTTTTCTTCACATTGGAGGAGCTAGAACAGCATTATTTTGCTACTTATTTGCTAAGCATTTTAATGGTGATTTTATCTTTAGACTTGAAGATACTGACGTTAAAAGAAACGTCGAAGGCGGAGAAGCTAGTCAGCTAGACAATCTAGCGTGACTTGGAATAATTCCAGATGAATCTCCTTTAAAGCCAAATTTAAAATATGGAAAATATCGTCAAAGCGAAAAACTAGATAGATATAAAGAAGTGCTAGATATGCTTCTTGAAAAAAATCTTGCTTATAAAGCTTATGATCTTCCAGAAGAGCTCGAAGCTCAAAAACTTGAAAGCGAGCAAAAAGGTTTTGCCTCATTTAGATATGATCCTTCATGATTAAAAATTAGTGACGAAGAAAAAGCTAAAAGAGATTTAAATAATCAATTTTCGTATCGCATCAGAATGCCTAAAGATAAAGTTTTTTCTTGAAACGATTTAGTGCGTGGTGAAATTTCTTTTTCATCAAATGAAATTTCAGATTGAGTTATTTTTAAATCCGATAATTATCCAACTTATAACTTTGCAGTAGTAGTTGATGATCACGATATGCAAATCTCTCACGTTTTAAGAGGAGAAGAACACATCGGTAATACTCCAAAGCAACTTGCGCTTTATGATTATTTAAATTGAAGCTCTCCTCAATATGGACACTTAACTATTATTACCGACATGGGAGGTAAAAAACTTTCTAAAAGAGATCTATCACTAAAGCAATTTATAGAAGATTATAAAAACGAAGGTTATATACCGCATGCTATCTTTAACTTCTTAGCGCTTCTAGGTTGAACCTCAGAAGACGCTAAGGAAGTTATGTCTAAGAAAGAATTAATTTCTAAATTTAACCCAGCAAGACTTTCTAAAAGTCCTTCAAAATTTGATGTAAATAAAATGTCTTGATTTTCAAAAATTTACATGAAAAATCAAAGTAATGAAGAAGTTCAGTCACATTTAGATTTCAAAGACTTTAATAGCAACTCTTCTTGAAAAGAAATATTTACTTCAACTTTTAAAGAAAGTGCAACTACTTATTTAGAACTTCAAAAAGCGCTTAATAATTATTTAAATCCAATGTCAAGCGAACTTGTTTTAAATGAAGAAGAACTCAAAGTTGTAAAAGAATTTAAAGCTAATTTAAAATCTTTTACAGTTGAAGAAATTCAAGCAGCCATTAATTTAACTGCAAGTAATTTAAAACTAAAAGGTAAAGCTCTATTTATGCCAATTAGAAAAGCTTGCACTTATTTAGAACACGGGCCTGAGCTTGCCAAAGCTATTTATTTATTTGGAGAAAAATTAATTACAGAAAGGCTAGCAAAATATGAAAATTAATTTTAAATCAACCATTTTACAAAATGGTGAAACTAAAGAATTTGACTTCACCGCTCCTGTTGATATCGATAGATACGAAGACATGGATACATTTAGTTTTACAGAGCCTACTCAAAACGTAGCTAATCGAATTGAAATATCACATAAAAAAATAAATATCTTTGCAGGGCCTACAACTTTATTTATTGAAAAAGATAAAAATTTAGCCAGTCCATTTATATTAAACACTCCTGATGGGAAAGTAATGGAGGTTAATTTTTATACAAGGCTGTTAAATCTTGAAATAGATCCACTAAATAAATATAAATTTGAATATATTTTATATCGCTTAAATGATTATCAAGAAGATGTCATTGGTAATTTTAAGATTGAACTTACCATTAGCTAATGAATCTTGGAGTTGATTTAGTAACAATATCAAGATTTAAAAACAAGAACAAAGAATTTATTGAAAGACTTTTATCAGAAGAAGAGTTTGTTGAATTTAACAAGCTAGATAACGAAGAATCTAAAGAGCTATTTCTTGCTAGATCTTGAGCTATTAAAGAAGCTATTTTTAAAGCTGATAATTCTTACTTTAAATTTAATAAAATTAATTTAATAAAAATTAATAATGAGTGGAATTTTAAAAATTTTAAAATTTCAATTTCACATGAAAATGATTTATTAATTGCATTCGTAATAAAGGAATAAAAATGAAGAAACTAGCAGTAAATATTACACTTAAGAAAATCGTTTTTGCTTTGCCATGATTTTTTAGAGTTTTAAAAATTAGAAAGATGGCTAAAAACTACAAAAGCAATCCAGAAACTTATTCAGAAAAATTTAGATATAACTACCTTTTAAAGTTATGTGAAAAAATTCTAAGAATTTATAACATTGATTTAGAAGTGCTAGGATATGAAAATATCGAAAAAGGATACGGTTTTATAGTTCCTAATCATAAATCTGGAATTGATCCAATCGTTTTAATAGCTGCTTTAAAAAATCCTTCTCAAGAAGAAGGCGCTGAAAATAAATTTGCAACATTTATTTCAAAAGAAGAACAAAGCAAAATTTTAATTAAAGCAATGTCACTTATTGATGTGGTTTTAATTAAAAGAAATGATTTAAGAAATAGCTACGAAGGATTAATTAACTTTGGTAACTACGTAAAAAACAAAAAAGTTTATGGAGTTATCTTCCCTGAAGGAACTAGAGTTAAAGGTGAAGCTTTAGGTGAATTTAAATCAGGAGCATTTAAAATCGCTAAATCAAATTATCTGCCAATTATTCCTTGTGCGATTAGCAACTCAGCTGATGCATTTAATTCAAATAGAAAAAAACGTTTAAAAGTTACTGTTAGTTTTCTTTCACCTCTTAAACCTCAATCTTTTATGATTCTAGAAAATGAAGCAATATCTAATAGAGTTAAAGAATTAATATCTAAAGAGCTTCATAAAAATGCAAACTAAATTAAATTACGAATTTAATCTACAAAATTATTCAGGACCATTAGATTTACTTCTTGAACTAATAAAAGATAAGAAAATTTCAATTCTTGACATTAACGTTTTAGAGCTTGCCAATCAATATTTAAAAATCATAAATGAAATCAAAAATACTAATTTAGATATTGCTGCTGAATATCTAAATTATGCAACTATCTTTATTTATATGAAAGCTAAATATCTTTCAAATAAACCAGAAGATATCGAAATAGTAACGCAGGAAAAACAAAAGCTAATCAACGATTTAATTGAATATAAACAATTCAAAGAAATCAAAGACGCGCTTTCTACTTTCCAAAAATCTCGTCAAGAAATTTATATTAAAAAACCAAGCAATGTCGATGAATTCATAATCGAAAGTGATTCATCAAGACTTGATGGACACTCTAGCATTACTACTCTAATTTCTACGCTAAGAAAAATGTTTGAAAGAGTTTTTGCGCAAGAACTTAGAAAAGCAAATTTTTCAACCGTTAAAATTAATTCGGCAGATCAAATTAAATTTATTAAAAACGTTTTTGGTCAAAGAAGTGAAGTAAAATTTGAAGAAATTTTTATTCAACCATCACTTACTCATTTTGTCATTACCTTAATTGCTCTTCTTGATTTAGCAAGACAGCAATTTTTAACATTAAAACAAGATAGTCAATATGGCGAAATTAAAATATTAAGGAATTTTGATAACAATGAAGAATAAAATAATTGAAGCACTATTATATATCCAAGGTGATGAAGGATTAAATCTAGAACAAGTTAAAGAAGTCTTTAACTTGAATAACACTCACGAAGCTAAAAAAATAATGCAAGATTTTCAAAAAGATTTCAACAACTTAGATAGAGGCTTAAAAGTTGTAGTTTTTGATGAAATCTTTAAACTAGCAACTAGAGAATCTGTTAGAGCTTACGTTTCTAAATTAGTAACTACTACTGGAAAACAAAGACTAACCAGCGCTGCTATTGAAGTAGCTGGAATTATCGCTTACAAAGGGCCAATTACTAGAGGTCAAATTTCTAAAATCAGAGGTGCAGTATCTGATCACATAGTTAATAACTTACTTAAAAAAGGAATTATTCACGAAGTGGGAGTATCACACACTCAAGGTAATCCAGTTTTATATGAAGTAAGTTCACAGTTCTATGATCATTTTAAAATTTCATCTAAACAAGATCTTCCAAAAATGCGTGATTTTGATTACTCAGATGGTTTTGAAGATGAAAGTGAATTTGACATTTTCCAAAGTCAAAGAGAAATTTAATGGTTAGTTTTAAAGCAAGTAAAAACGATGAAAATCGTTCTCTTTTTAAATTAATTTGTAAATACTTTCCAAATTTAACAATCGCTACAATCGAAAAGCTTTTTAGAAAAAAAGAAATAAAAGTTAATTCAAAAAGAATAACCGATAAAAAATTTGTAGTATCAGAAAATGATTTAGTTGAAGTTTATGGAATTTCTGAAAGTAATTTAAATTTACCACAAATTAAAAAGGTATCTTTTGATTTTCAAATTATTTATGAAGATGCAAATATTTTAATAATTGACAAAAAAGAAAACCTTGTAATTCATGGCGAAGATAATTCTTTAGATAACCAAGTTTTATCTTATTTAAAACATAAACAAGTTGATTCATTTAAACCAAGCCACGTTGGTAGGCTCGATAAAGAAACTAGCGGCTTAATAGTTTATGCAAAAAATTATTTAACACTAAAGCAGCTTAACGAAAAAAGTTTTAATTTCAAAAAAGTCTATCAATTCAAAAGCGACTTTCTATCGAGCTCGCCTCTTGAATTAAAACTTTATTTTTATAAAGATGAAAATAATAAAACCAAAATAAGTAAAACTCAAAAAGAAAATTCAAAGTTAGCTCACAGTATTTTTTATTGTGAGAATAATAAAAAATTTGCCCAAATAATAACCGGGCGCAAACACCAAATTAGACTAAGCCTTGCATATTTAAATAAACCAATATATGGTGATAAAAAATATAAAGGTAAAAAATCAACTAGATTAATGCTTCATAGTTATTATTTAAAGTTTTTAAATTTAGAAGATAATTTAAAATATTTAAATAAAATGGAATTTTATTCTAATCCAAAATGATAGGTACAAATGAAAAAATTTAGCAAAAAAAAGTTTCTTGAAATAGCTAAAGTTATAATGCTAGAGCCAAATGATGAACTAATTGAAAAAATTAAAATTCAATGAGACGATCTACTTCAAGACTTAAAATCTTTAGACAAATTAGATCTTAAAAATGCAGAGCCACTAACTCATAATAACGAAACTTATTATGAAGATTTTTTAAGAGAAGATGAAGTTGTAAATTTTGACGATATAACTAAAGACGATATTCTAAAAAACGCAAAAGAAAAAGATGAAAATTACATTACTTTTGTAAAGGTAGTTAAATAATGACAAAGCTTAAAGTAAAAGGTAATTTTAATTTAGCTTTATCTGAATTAAAAAGCGATAAAAATAACGTAGTTAGTTATTTATATAAAGATCTGCCAACTTTTGATGGCCCTTTAAAAGATTGCGTTTTTACAATTAAAGATGTTTTTGCAACTAATGATGCCCCAACACAAGCATCAAGTAAAATTCTTGAAAATTTTCAACCATCATATAATGCCTATCCTGTTGAATTGTTAATAAATGCCGGAGCCAAAAAAGTAGCTAAAGTTCACTCAGACGAACTTGCTCTAGGAGGAACAGGGCTGCACTCTGCTTATGGAATTGTTAAAAATCCAAAAGATAAATCGAAGCAATCAGGAGGATCTTCTTCTGGATCAGTAGCTAGCTTTAGCAAAAATATTTCATTTGCTTTAGGAAGCGACACTGGTGATAGCGTGCGGCTACCAGCTTCATTTAATGGAGTTGTAGGATTTAAACCTTCATATGGAGCAATTTCTAGATACGGAATGTTTGCATATGCATCGTCACTAGATACCGTTGCTTATTTTACTCACAACGTTCACGATGCTTATGAACTTGCTAAAGTTTTATATCAAGTTGACAAAAGAGATTTTACAAACGTTGAAGTAAAACTTTCAGAAAATAATAAAGCCAAAAAACCTAAAAGCGTGCTTGCTTTAGATGTTTCAAAATACTGCGAAAAATATGTAGCAGATAGCTACACTAAGTTACTTGAAGAATTAAAAAAACAAAACGTAGATATTAAATTAGTTGAACCTAATTTAGACGTTCTTCGTAGCGTTAGAGCTACTTATAAAATAATCTCTTTCTCTGAAGCATCAAGTAATTTAGCCAACCTTACAGGAGTAGCTTTTGGTAACCGTGAAAAAGGTTCTTCTTGAGAAGAAGTAATGACAAATACCAGAAGCAAGCATCTTGGAAAAATGGTTCAAGAAAGACTTGTTTTAGGAAGTTATTTTCTTTTTGATGATAACCAAAAAGATTTATTTTTAAAAGCTCAAAAAGCGAGAAGAGTTATTAAAAATTATTGAGAAAGTTTAATAAATAGTTACGACGTTGTAATTTTTCCAGCTTTTGCATCAGTAGCTAGTGATATTAAAAATCCAAAAAGTTATGACTTTATGGATTATATTTTAACTACATCAAATTTAACAGGTAATCCATCACTATCAATTCCTTTAGGTAAACATCAAAATTTAGATTTCAATCTTTCTCTAGATGGTAAAGTTTATGGTGATGAAGCTCTTCTTCAATATGGACAATTTTTTGAAAAATTAATAAGAGGTATAAATGATTAATTTTGAAACTGTTATTGGAATTGAAATCCATATTGAGTTAAAAACTAAAACAAAGATGTTTTCACCGGTTGAAATCAATTTTAACGCTGAGTCAAATACTAAAGCTAATCAAATTGATTTAGGTTATCCAGGAACTCTGCCTCAAGTTAATAAAAAAGCTGTTAAATATGCAATTATGCTTGCAAAAGCATTAAATATGCAAATCGACTCAAATCTAAGATTTGATCGTAAGCATTACTTTTATCCAGATTTACCAAAAGGTTATCAAATCACTCAGTTTTATCATCCAATTGGTAGAGAAGGTCAAATTAAATTAAATAATAACGGCAAAGAATTCGAAGTTAATATCGAAAGAATTCATCTTGAGGAAGACACCGCAAGACAGCATCATAAAGATAACTATTCACAGCTTGATTACAACCGTGCCGGAATTCCGTTAATTGAAATAGTTACTCATCCAGTTTTAAGATCAAGTGATGAAGCTTGTTTATATGTTGATGCAATTAGAAAAATAGTTCAAACTTTAGAAATTTCTGAAGGAAGACTTGAAATAGGATCACTAAGAGCTGACATTAACATTTCAATTAGACCGTTAGGATCAAAAAGCTTTTCAAATAAAGTTGAAATTAAAAATTTAAATTCTTTAAAAAATATCAAACTTGCAATTGAAGAGGAAATAACGCTTCAAAGAGCAAAGTTTTTTGCTAACGAAGAAGTATTGCAACAAACTAAAAAAATAGATGAAAAAACACTAAAGCTTCAAGTGCTTAGAACCAAAACTTCAGCAATTGACTATAGATATTTTCCAGAGCCAAATATTCCATTTATCAAGCTTTCTAAAAAGTTTATTAGTAGCGTTAAATTAAAAGAACTTCCTTGAGAAAAAGAAGCAAGATACAAGTCTTACAATTTAAATTCAATTTATTTAAATAGTTTGCTTGATGATATTCATCTTGCTAATTATTTTGATTCAATATCATATCCAGATAAAGACAAACTTTCTAAAATTTTTTTTGCAGAAGTAGTATCTCTTGCTAATTCAAAAGAAATGAAAGCTTATCATTTAAATATTGATCCTGAAAATATAACAAAAGCGATTAATCTTTTAGACGAGGAAGTTATTTCTGGAAAATCATTAAAGAAATTAATTCCATTACTAGTTAATTTCAAAGGTGATATTAAAAAGCTAGCAAAGCAAAATTCACTTGAACAAATTTCTGATCCTAACTTAATTAGTAATATAATTAAAGAAATTATTAAAACAAATTCTGAACTTGTTAAAGAGTATCCAACTCGTCAAGAAAAGGTTTTAAAATTTGTTTTAGGAAAACTAATGAAAGACACTGGAGGTCAGGTTAATCCTACAGTTGCTAACGAAATAGCAATTAAAAGTTTAGATGAAGTTTTTAAATAATATTTTAAATCCTAAGCCTAAAAAGTTAACATACAAAAAACTTACAAGGTTAAAATACAAAAAGAAAGTTTTTAATTCTTTTTCTTTTAACATTGTCTGGCCTTTTAGAAAAGACTATATTTCAATAGCTTATGTTGTAGGGCTTAAAGCTGTTATTAGTTTTTTTGTTTGAATTTTAATTAGAAACAAAGACGATAATCGTAAAATTAAAAACAAAAAAGTTATCAATAGAATCTTTGATAACTTCAACACTAAAGAGTATAACTTTATTTGACTATCAACTGCGTTTTTAATTTTAATTTCATTTATACCAGTAATTTATATAGTTTATTTTTTCAATAGCGTTTTAACCCCAAATATAGCCGGCTTAACTCCTGCTGATTTTGAAGAATTATTTTTAAGTTCAATTTTAGGAAAGATAATTCCAGGAACTGATAATACTTTTCTAAAACTTAACGCTAGAGATATTTTTAATAGCGCTGATTTTTCAAGTATTGTTGGAAGTTTTTTACTTTTTGTAGTTGCTATTTATATTTCAAGTGGTGGTTATGCTCGGCTAATTACTTCTTCGAATTATATTTACGATCATAAAAAATTAGGAACTTATATAGGAAACCGTTTCAAAGGTCTTTTTGTGGTTTTCATGGTTGCATTTTGACTTTGAATAATGTCAACTATCCAAATACTAATTGAAATCGGAATTATGAATAACAAAGAAATAGATAGTGATATTTCAAAAGGAATTTTAATTCAATTTACCTTTGGAGTTAACACATTAATCTTTTTCTTTGGGCTGACTTTTGGTATTTATAAATTTGTCCCTTCATTTACTTCTAAATTTAAAAATATATACCGTGGAGCAATAATTGCTACCATTCCTTCAAGCATAATGTCATATATTTTCTCAAGTATTAATCAAAACTCTTCTTATGGAAAATTTGGAAGCACAGTTGGATTCTTTTTATTAGTTGCTCTTTTTGTTAACTGATTTATTTACTTTGTGTTTTTAGGCTTTACTTTTAATGAAGCTTACTTTAAAAATTACGTTGCTAGAAAAACTGATGATAGAAAGTTCTGAAAATTAATAACCTTCTGATGATAGATAATTTTGATGATGTTTTTCTGCTATCAACTGATACAGTTTGTGGCCTTGGAGTTAAGCTAGAAAATAAAGATTCGCTGCACAAACTTTATGCATTAAAAAATAGGCCAGTAGATAAAAAAATAATGATTCTAGCTGGTTCTTTTAATGATATTTTTAAGCTTACAAAATTCACAAAAAAACAAAGAGTAATGGCTTATAAACTCCTTCCTGGAAGCAATTCAATTATTGTTAATAACATTGGAATGAGAATTCCTAACTGTTTAAAACTTAGAAAATTTTTAATTAAAAATGGGCCTATGTATGTAACAAGCGCTAATATTTCAGGCGAAAAACCTTTAAGCATAGAAGAAGCTCAAGTTAAATTTGAAAAAATAAGATACATAGTTGACTATTGCTCACCAAGTGGGTCGCCAAGCAAAATTTACAATCTAGATACAGGTGAAATTTTAGTTAGAGACAAATAAAAAAGTAAGAATTTTCTCTTACTTTTTTATTTGTAATTTTAATTAGAATTGTTTTGCTTTTTCTAAAGCATCTTGTCTGAATTCCTGAACTACATCGTATGGTTTTTTATCAGCAAATACTGATAATTTAGTTCCATTTAGTTCAAATGTATCAACATATTTAGCACCTAAAAATTTTCAAGTTCCAATCAATCAATTTGTATGACTTCCTCATAGATATCAATCTTTTGGAGCACCTTGAGTGGTTACAATCATAACTCTTAGATGATCAAGAAGTCCAACTGCATCACCTTTTTTAGAATATTTATAGCTAAATGTTTTGTTAGCCACCGCCACTGAATCGATGAAGTTTTTAACAACTGCAGTTGGTCCAAAGTTTGTCATTGAACAACTTAAAATAACTTTATCAGCTGCTTTTAATTTATCGATTCATTTATCACTTTCTACATCTTTTCAATATGTAGCAAATGTATTTCTACTTAAAAACACCTCTGCATGTTTTGTGGTATTCAAATCCACAAATTCAAGTTCATCATTAGGATGAACTTTTTTATATGTTTTAACAAATAAATCAAGCATTTGACTTGAATATGACTTTTCTTTTTCGCTAAGGCCACCACTTAATACTAATACTTTTGCCATTATACACCTTCTATTACACCTTCTATATAAATAATTTATATTATAAAACTTTTTTTACATTTTAATTTTGTTATAATTTATTTTAATTTTGTTATAATTTGATTTATCAACAGGGGGTGCTGTAAAAGGCTGAGATTATACCTTAGTGGATCAGGATAATACCTGCGTCACATTGTTTGTGTTTTTTCCTCCTGTTTATGGAGGTTTTTATTTTTAATTTCAAAAAACTAAAGCTGCTTTTGCTGATAATTTTATTTTCTTCTTTTGTAGCTAGTTCTTGTGGCTTTGCTTCTCAAAGTGAACAAAAATTACAATGAGATGCAACGCTAACTTTATATGGACCTAATTTTGGTAATTTATTTTCTGAAAATTTAAAAAGCGCTTGAATTAAAAAAGTTCAAGATAAATTTAACGAATTAAAAAACTCAAATCCTGAAACTAAAAACTATCCTGATGTAGTTTTTGATTTAAAGTTTTTAGATGATAAAAATTTAATATTTCAAAACTTAAATAATAATTTAGAAAATTATGATTTTGGAATATTAAATGCAACTACTATTTTAAAAAATAAAAACAGCGATTTAATTTCACATCCACTACTACAAACCAAAACATTAAAGTTTCTATGATCACTTGATGATTCAAAAACATACTTTGATGGAAGTGAAAATGATCCTTTAATAACTGCGGCTAATGAAGCTAATAAAATTCAATTCGAAAATGAATTATATGGACCATATAGTTCTTGAAATGATGAAAATAAAAAAATATTATTAAAATGAGATGGTTCAAAATATAACGTTTTTTATAAAGACTTTCATGATTCAAATAATTTCAGTAGCGTTTTTAGAGGAAGTATTTTAATATCAGGAACTAAAGAAATAAGAGATGAAATTATAAAAGCTTGAAATGATAAAAATTGAGAAAAATTTTTATCATTTGGAATTGTTATTAGAAACTTTGAAAGCCTTTCAAGATATAATGCGCAAGTTGAAATTTTAGCTAAGCAATTTAATAAAAACGTTTCAGAAATTAAAACTGAATTACAAAACCCTAATAATAAAAATGTTCTAATTGGAAGGGCTTCAAATTCACTTGGAGTTTTATCTAATCAAGGAAAAGTTTTTAACATTGCATTTGACTATGAAGGAGTTTTTAACTGAACTCCACCATATTATGGAAGTGGCAATTTAATATATAACTTTAAGCCTTCTGATAATAATTCTAGTGTTAGATATTTAACATTTACTAATCCTATAATTTACGATCAAGTTTTTGCTAGAAGAGGGCTTTCAGAAATTCAAAAAGAATTATTTGCAAAAGCTTTAGCATCGCTTTCTTTTGAAGATAATACTTACGGGAATTACACAGGATATAATCAGTTTTCTTTAGTTGGTAATAATGAAAAATAAAAATCAAAAAAACATTATTAGTTTTGATAATGTAACAATTAAATATCCAAAATCTAAAGAAAATGTTTTAGAAAATATTTCACTAGATTTGCAAAAAGGCAAAATGATTGCCTTTATTGGGCCTTCTGGTGTTGGAAAAACTACATTATTTAAAATTATTGTTAGAGCAATTAAACCAATTAATGGAAATGTTTTTTTAAATAATGAAAATATTTACAATCTTTCAAAAAACCAATGAAAAACCAAAGTTAAAAAAATTGGTTTTTTAACACAAAAACCTAATTTAATTGAAAGTGATTCAGTTTATTCAAATATTAAAAGATCAATAAATGATTATCAAAATTGATTTTTCAAATTAATTTCTTTTTTGACTTTTGATAAAAGAGTAAAAATATTTGAAACATTAGATAAGCTCGGAATTTTGAATAAAGCATTTTCTAGAGTTTCTGATTTATCAGGTGGACAAAAACAAAAAGTAGAAATTGCAAAATTATTAATTAAAGACGTTGATTTAATTTTAGGAGACGAGCCTACTTCTAATTTAGATTACAAAAGCGCAAATAGCGTTATGGAAATTCTAAAAGAAATAAATAAGAAATTAAACATAACAATAATAATTAATATTCACGATTTAAATTTAGCTACTAGTTATTTCGATCAAATAATAATGATTAAAGATAAACAAATTTTCTTAAATGAAAGCATTAACTTAAAAAATAAATGAAACTTAAATGAAAAAGTAAAAAGGCAAATAGTTTAGTATTTTTATCTAATTTGTTTTTTTACAAAGTCGAATCAAAAAACTCACAAACACAAAATAAATTAAAACCAATTTGGTTTCATATTTTAATTTTATTTTTTCTAGCAGTAATTATTTTTACTTTCTCTAAATTTGACTATAAATTAAATTCATATTTTGGTTTTCAAAATTTTTATAAAAATGTTTTCAAATTTTTTCAAATTAAAAATGAAAGCACTTATTTAGGAAAAACAAATTTAGCCCTTGATTCACTTTCATATTTATGAGTTTCAATAAAATACGCAATTGTAGGAACTTTTATTGGTTTTGTAATTGCGATATTTACCGCGTTTTTATCTAGTTCAAAATTAAATAATTTTTGACTAGCTTTAATAATTAAAAACTTAATTTTATTAATTAGATCTATTCCTGAGCTTTTATTTATAACTTTATTTAATCAAACTTTTTTTAGAGAATTTGCGTTGATTTTAATTTATTTATGATTTTCGTGACTTTGACTTCATAAATATTTTTTAGAAACAATTGAAAGCTTAGATTTAACTGCTTTTTATGTTTCTAAATATCAAGGTAATTCTAGTTTTTATTCTTTTAGAAAAGAAATATTATCAAGACTTTGAAATAAATTTATAGTTTTATTTTTATATTCATTTGAAAGCAATATAAGGTGAGTTTCAATACTTAGCGCATTAGGTGCTCCTGGTATTGGGGTTTTAATTAATTACGCCGCAATATCTTCAAATAATATTGATCAACTTGCAATACCACTGATTTTTTTATTTTTATTTATTGTTTTTATTGAATTATTTAATTACTTTTTTAATAAATACATTCTTGAATGAAATTCAAAAACTTTAAAAACTAATGACTATCAAAAATTAGCAAAAACTTTTAATTATAAAAGTGTAATTAAACTTTTATTTTTCTCAGCTATTGCTATTTTTAGCATTTACCAATTGATAACAATAAACAAAGATTATTTATTAAATGGTTTTTTTAGTTCTTATTTAAGCAATTTCTTTAAACCTGATTGAAGCGTATTTGATATTAGTTCAAATTCAATATCTTTAAATCCGTTTTTACAAATTTTTCAAATTTATGGCTTTGCGCTTGCAACTTTAGTTATTTGTTTATTTGTTACTTTTTGATTTTTACCTTTTATTTCAAAAAATAATAACAATGTTTGATCATCATTATTTGTTAAATTTCTAAATATATTTTTAAGGATATTTCCTAGTTTAGTATTGTTTTATGTATTTTCTAATATTGTATTTTCACCAGCAACGCTCTTAGTGTTTGTAATAGGAATTACTGCTTCTTCTAGTTTAAACAAGCAATTATCTGAAGTAATCGATAATTTAGACAATGAAGTTATTCAAAACTTAAAATATCAAGGTTATTCTAAATTTAAAATATTTTTTTCTTATATATTACCTAGCATAAAAGTAGAGTTTTTCTTGCTTGCTATGTTTTATTTTGAAATATTTTTCAGGTCTTCTATAACATATAGTTTTTTAGCTAACGATGGCCTTGCTTTAGGCTCAAATATGTATTTTCACTTACAGGAAAAATCATTTAATCCTAATAAAGCTTTTGCTTACATGTGAGTTATTGTTTTAAATATATTTTTTATAAATAATGCCGCAAGAATTTTAAAATTAGTAATATAATTAGCGTAGGCATTTATATGCCTATAATGTTTTGTAATAATTAATTACCACAAACAAAGTGGATATCTCTATTCTTTTTTTAATTTATTAAATTATTTTGTTGTTATTTTTTTCAAACTCCTTTAACTCGAATTTGTGTTTCAATTGTTAATTTGTTATTTTTTATTCCTAAAATTCAATTCATTAATAATTTTAACTGCTACCAACTGCGCCGGTAGCGTTCTCTACAATAAAATAATTAAAAATGGTAAAAAGCTGATTTTTCAGCTTTTTTACTTACTTTTTTTATACTTAGTTATGTTTTTTACAAAAATATTTAAATCAAAATTTAAAATATTTTCATCAATATAAATTAATAACAAATAAAAATTGGCTAAAACTTTTATTTTGTAATATTCGTCAAGATTTAAATTTTTATCAAATTCTTTTAAAAGATTTATTTCTTTATTTTTAGATAAATTTAAACTACTAATATAAGTTGCTATGTCAAAATATTTATTGTTTTTCGATAATAATTCATTGAACTGAAGCTTTGCTTTTTTATTATTAGTTTCAATTAATGAAAAATAAAATAATTTATTATGCGATAAAGTATCGGCATCAACACTTTTAAAATCTTTAATTATTTTGAGCATTAATTTTAAATCTAAATAATTTAATAATTTTTCTTTGTGTTTTAAAAATAATTTTTCAACAATTAACTTTAAAAAATATTTTTTAGGTTTTATTTTTAAACTTTGAAAATTTTTAATAAAGCTTGAAGCATTAAATTGCAAATGATTTATTTCATTTAAATTCTCAAAAATAATCATTTTATTATCTTCATAACTTACATTAACAAATAAATCAAATTTATTAAGCTTTTGATAATTTGATTTTAAATTTAAACCTTTAAATGATTGGCTTTTTAATTTAACTTTTTTATCATTAAGTGCATATAAATTAGGTAAAAAATTATCTTGAATAACTTTATTTTTATTTTTTATATAAGTTAAATATTTTTTTGAATATTCATGTTTATAGCTAAGATAATCGAAATGACTGCTTATATAAAAAATATCTTTTAAGTATTTTTCAGTAATGTTAAACACTTTTAAGATGTTTTCTTTACTGAATCCATTTTTGTGTAAATAAAACAAATCAAAACTTAAATAATTATTTCTAACTCATTCATAATCAATAAAATTTACTTCAAAATTTTTATTTACCAAAATGTCTTTAAATGATAAATCACCGTGTTGTAAAACTAATTTTTCATTTTTATATTTATCAACTAAAGACAAATATTTTTTATTATTTGTTTTATACAAATTTCAATCAAAGTTTTCTGTTTTAATTTTTAATTTTGAAAATTCTTTTAATTTTTCTAAAACTTTAATTTGAATTTTGTTAGTTAAATTAACTTTATTTAAATCTTTTCCATCAAATCATTTTTTTATTAAAAATCCATTTTTGTAATAAATGCTTTCTTTAGAATGTTTATAAATTTTTTCTTCAATTTTTCTATTTACCACAGTAAAATCGATAGGTATTTTTAATTGGTATCAACTATCATTAATTAAAACTTTATAAGTTATGTTATGAAAACCTTCATAATATAATTTGGCGTTAGTGATATTGAATTTTTCGCATATTTTATTTAAGTGAATAATGCTAGATTCACTTAAATTACTTTTATGTTTATTTAAAAGTTGATTTTTAATAAAAAGTTTTGACATTAATGTAATTATATTATTTAAGTTTTGATAATAAAATATAATAATACTTACTAAATAAATAAAATAATTTTTAGGAGTTTTTATCAAAAAGTTTAATCGTATTTTTATGATCGTAACAGACGGATTAGGAATTGGTCCAGATCGTGATCAAAAAGCATTTAAAGATGCAGGAGCTAATACTATTAGATCAGCTTCTGTTTCAGAAATGTTTCATATTGATAATTGAAAAAGATTAGGAATTTCAAATATTTCACAAATTCATAATCACCACCCTGTTAAAAAACCTCAAGCTTATGTTGCTAGAATTCAAGAAGTATCAAATGGAAAAGATACCCTAACAGGACACTGAGAAATGATGGGAATTAAAACCTTATCGCCGTTTCCAACATTTACTGAAAATGGTTTTCCTCAAGAATTAATTGATGAATTATCAAAAGCCTTTGATGGTAAAAAAATTGTAGGAAATAAATCTGCTTCAGGAACTGAAATAATAAATGAATTCGCTCAAGAAGAAAAATTAAATAATTCAATTATTGTTTATACCTCAATGGATTCAGTGCTTCAAATCTGTGGACATGAAACTTGAACTGGTCTAGATAATTTATATCGTTATGCTCAAGCAGCTAGAGATATTTGTTCATCACGTCCTGAGTGAAACGTTGGAAGAATTATCGCAAGACCTTATACTGGCGATGATGGTGCATATACAAGAACATTTAATCGTCATGATTATGCAATCAAACCAAAAGCTAATATTTTAAATAAACTAAAAGCTAAAAAAGTTAAAACTATAGCAGTTGGTAAAATTAACGATATTTTTGTAGGTCAAGGAATTACAGAAAGCATTAAAAGTGGATGCGATGAAACTGGAATGGATATTGTAATTGATCTAGCAAGTAAAAAAACAAAAAATGAATTTGTATTTTTAAATCTTGTTCAATTTGATTCGCATTTTGGACACCGTAGAGATGTTCATGGTTATGCAGATAATATTGCAAAATTTGACGTTAAATTAGGTAAATTATTAACAGTATTAAACGATGATGATTTACTGATAATAACCAGCGATCATGGTAACGATCCTTTATATCCGGGATTTAATCACACCAGAGAATTTCTTCCTGCTACAATTTATTCTAAGTCATTTAAATCACCTAAAGTTTTAAAAGATTTAGAAGGTCTTGGAACACTAGGAAATATTGTTGCAAAAAACTTTGGTGTTGATATGGTAATTGAAACTGGTGAAGATATTTTTGACCAATTAGTATAATGAACGAAATTAATTTAAAAAGAAAAGAATCAGAAATTTTAAATCTAATAGCTAACATTGTTGCTTTTGATTTACATAATGTAAATATTAGTGACGTTGTAGTTATGGATGTTAAGCTTTCTAATGATTTAAGTCATGTTAAAGTTTTTGTTGTCGTTGAATCTAACGTACAAAAAACTTTAATTGCTTTAAATAATTCAGCGCCAGCTGTTAAAAGAATATTATCTAAAACATTAACTTGAAGAAAAGTTCCAACAGTTACTTTTGTGCTTGATGCTCATACCGTGCAAACAGAAAAAATAGAAAAAATACTCCAAGAAATTAAAAACGATTAATAAAAAATGCAACATTGCATTTCCATATTGTAAGGTAAACCTTACTACTTACAATTTAATGAAATTGCCGATTTTAAAATCGGCTTTTTATTTTTTTTAAAATTTTATTTTTAAAAACCATAAAAAATTGTTTATAATTTTCATGGTTAATTTTAAATGCACCCAAAAGGGCATTCTCTTTCTTTTAGTAGTAATTTTTAATAAAAAAACTCCCAAAAATTTTTTTGAGAGCGATGACTTGAAAATTACAATGTATAAAAATGCAGTTTCAAATTGCATTTTTTATTTCACTTTGCTAATTAAAGATATCGCGGCAGTTTCAGACCTTAAAATTGTTTTTCCTAAATGAATTACTTTAAAATTAGCTTCTTTAAATTTTGCAATTTCATCACTAGAAAACCCGCCTTCAGATCCTATAGTTAATAACAAATCATTTTTTGTAAGTAAATTTAAATCAAAATTTTGATTGTCGCTTATTTCATGAGCCACTAGTTTTTGATTAACATAAAAATTTAATAAATCCTCAAATGATATTGGATCTTTTAAATTTGGGATTATGTTTCTAAAAGATTGTTCAGCAGCAAATTTAATTATTTTTTCAAATCTATTTTTTTTATTTTGAAATTGATTTAATAGTTTATGTTTTTGCGTGAATTGAGAATAAAATGGAACGATTTCAAAAACACCAAGTTCTGTTGCTTTTTCAATTAATCACTCAAATCTTTCAAATTTAATTAATCCAATTGCAAGGTAAATTTTATAATCAAGCTCATTATTGATTTCTTGCTTAGAAATAATTTTTGCTAAATTATTTTCTAGCTTACATTTATAAAATTCATTTTGATAATTAACTAAAAATTCTTCGCTACCAATTCTTAAAACTTTTAAATGTTTAAGAAGTTCATCTGAAAGTTCAAAGTAATTTGAATTAAGTTTTTTGTCACAAAAAAAGCGATGCATTAATATCCCATTGTTTCTTCGTAATCTTGAAGTGAACCTCTAAAAATAAAGCTTTCAAAATTTGGTTTCATTTCAAAAATTACGTTAGCACATTTATTAACAAAGGCTCTATTATATGTTGTAAAAACAACTCCGCCTTTGTATGCTTGAATTCCTTCAATTACTGAATCAATGCTTTCAGTATCAAGGTGATCTAAAGGTTGGTCAAAGATTAAAAAGTTAGATTCTAAAAGCATCATTCTAGAAAACATTAATCTAGCTTTTTCTCCTCCAGAAGTTACATTAACTTTTTTAAATACTGAATCTGAGCTAAAAAGCATTCTTCCTAAAAAACTTCTCATTCTAGCATCAGAAGCGTCTTTAGTTTCTTCTGTTGAATTTTCTAAAGGTCATTTTGAAATTCATTCAAGAATTGTTTCATCACCTTTAAAGTAGTTGCTATTTTCATTCGGGAAATAAGTATGTTTTATGGTTTGCCCTCAAGTAACTGTTCCTTCGGTTGGTTTTGTAACTCCAGAAATGATTTCTAAAAGCTTAGTTTTGGCAATGTCATCATTTGATAGAACAACCATTTTTTCACCAGGCATTAAAGTAAAGGTTACATCTTTAAATAAATAAACTCCAGCTTCGTTTTTATAGCTTAGATTTTCAACGTTAAGAATTTGTTTTCCATGGTCTCTATGCATTTCTCAACGAATAAATGGATATTTACGATTAGATGGTTTTATTTCATCTAATACTATTTTTTCTAAAGATTTCTTTCTAGAAGTAGCTTGTTTTGATTTAGAAGCATTAGCACTAAAACGTGCGATGAATTCTTTAAGTTTTTCCATTTGAGCTTCTTTTTTAAGGTTACTTTGTTTTTGAAGCTCTCTAGCTAATTCACTTGATTGTTTTCAGAAAGAATAATTACCTGTATATATTGTCGCTTGGTTATAGTCAATATCAACAGTGTGAGTACATATAGCATCTAAAAAGTCGCTATCGTGGCTAACTACTATTACAACATGAGGATATTCAATTAAAAAGTTTTCAAGTCATTTAATGCTTTTTAAATCAAGGTGGTTAGTTGGCTCATCCATTATTAAAATATCTGGATTACCAAATAAAGCTTTAGCAAGTAAAACTTTAATTTTTTCATTCGCAGTTAATTCTTTTAAAGTTAAATTTCACTTTTCTTCTGGGATAGATAAATCACTAAGAAGTTTTTGAGCATCGTTTTCAGCGGTTCATCCACCTAGCTCTCCGTATTTATCTTCGAGCTCTCCTGCTAAGGTGTAATCTTCTATAGTTGCATCTGGATTTGCATAAATTGCGTCTTTTTGTTCTTTGATTTTATATAAATCAGTGTTACCCATGATAACCACTTCAGTAACATTAAATTCATCATACATAGCATGATTTTGATTTAAAACTGATATACGTTTGTTTTTTTCTACAACAATATTTCCAGAAGTAGCTTCTACTTCTCCTGAAAGAATTTTTAGAAATGTTGACTTACCAGCACCATTGGCACCGATAATTCCATAGGTGTTTCCTTCAGTAAATTTTAAGTTAACATTTTCAAATAATGTTTTGTCGCTAAACGCCTTTTTTAAGCCTAATACTTGAATCATTTATTTAATTTTTATCCTTATTTTGAATCGTATTTTTAATTATATTAAAAATATATTTTTTTAGTTTTAAAATAATTTTTTTTGCTATAATAGTTTAGCTAAACGCGATAGCCCAGGTGGCGAAATAGGTAGACGCAAGGGACTTAAAATCCCTCGGTCGCAAGACCGTGCTGGTTCAAGTCCAGTCTTGGGCACCATTTGCGTCCTTAGCTCAGCAGGTAGAGCAAATGGCTTTTAACCATTGGGTCAGAGGTTCGAATCCTCTAGGACGTACCATTTCATTATATGATCAAAACAGGCCTTTATAAGCTTGTTTTTTATTTTCTTTTTTCCTGCGTTTCCAAGTTGTAATGAAGAAAAAAACGAATACACCTATAAATAAGGCGTATTCGTTTTTTGCGCTTTTAAATTACAATGATAGACCATCAACCGCATATTGAAAATCACTATATATTTTGTTTAATTCCTTATGTCCTGGGTCTAAATTATTCTTGATTTTACTTACAACTTTACCATTGACAGTCTTTGTTGTGATTGTTATAAGTTTCAATGCATCTATAAACATATTCATTGTGAGTTTTTGGATCTCTCCATTATCTTTATAAAATTTCTTTAATTTATAAATGCAATATTTCAAAACAATTAGAGACAAAAAGCATAAAAATACATGAGATTGAATATGCTCGTCTTTATAAACGTACATCGGTCTAACTTCGATTGCTGATTTTAAGGTTCTGAAACTTTCTTCCACTTTTCATTGTCTATTATATATTTCATTGGCTTCTTTTGAATTTATGTTTGTTATGTTCGTTTCAATCATATAAAAGCCATCTTCATTAGCCACTTTTTTAATTTTTTCAATATTTAATCTTCCGACTGTTTTAGCATCTACATCAATATACTTTTTCTTATATTCAGCAACCAAAGCACTTAATGGCAATTCACCGTTAATAGACTTTTTTTTCAATTTATTAATAAGATTTTGTCTTTTTATTTTGTCTAAAGTTTGTTTTGAAGGGCTAAAATAGACAAATTGTTTTCTAAAGGTATCGCTATATCTTTTTTTATTTTTGTTTTTAGCTCAAATAGATTCGACGAATCTAGATTTAGTAAAATACTCATTTTCTTGAACAAAGCCTTGTTCATTTACTATAAATGCTTTATCTTCTTTTCCAAGAATATCAATACGTTTCTGAAGTATATATTTATATCCTTTTTGTTCTAAATATCTTAAATTTGCATTTTGAATAATACCTTTATCAGCAACAATTATTATGTCTTTTGTTTTGTAAATTCTTTGCATTTCGATTAAAAATTTCACAAGAGTTTTAGAATCTGCAGTATTTCCTTTTAAAACTTTATAGTGAAAAGGAATACCATTATTATCAACTGCCATAGCCACAACAATTTGATCTTCATCATGCTTTCCATCTTTAGAAAAACCTCTTTGTTTCAAACCATCTCTTGAAAAACTTTGAAAATAAACAGTTGTATTATCAAAATGCATTAATTTTGCGTTTCTAGTTGTCAATTCTTGCATTTTGTTATAAATATTGACTAAAATTGCATTTTTATATTCTAAAAAAGTATCGAAATAGTTATAAATTGAAGATTTTTTTATATCTATCTTATGTAAAAAGTCATTTTTGTTTTTGTATTGACAAATATAACTTCTTGGTTGAATTATTCTTGTTGCAACAATAAATTCCAATACTTCTTCTAAAGATTTGTGTTTAGTTTTCGGTAATCCTTTAAATAAATCTAGTTCTTTAATTACTTTATAAATCAATTCAATACCAACGTTTTTTACATTTGTTTCGACAGATGTCGGGTTAAGCAATTGAAAAAATTTGGTTTTAACTTCAATTTTATCTTCTCCAACAGGAACCAATCTAGCAATTTGTTTTAAATCATCGATGTTTTGTAGAGAATATTTTTCTTTAATTTCTTCTCAATAACCTAATCCAACTAAATTACCAATCCCTTTACCGTATCCTTTTGATATTCCTAATGCAATGTAAATCCCTTTTGGGTTTTTTCTTTTATACAGAATGTAGTTACTCATATTTATATTATACATTATTATCATTGTAATCATTGTAAAAAATTAAAATAATTAAAAAATGTACTTATATACTATGTATATAAGTAATAAGGTAAAAGGTATAAAAAAGAGCTTCCAAACTTGGAAACTCAGGTTTTTTATTTTCTTTTTTTAAAAAAACTAGCAAATGCAGTTTAAAATTTAGAAATTTTTTGTATTAATTTTAAGATTTTGTCACTTGGTTTTAAGGTTAAATATCTTTTAGAATCATCTTTGTTTGGTTTATAGTGAACAATATTTTTTTGATGTGAAAATGCTGCAAATCCATCATAGCCGTGATACTTTCCAATTCCTGAAAGTCCAACTCCGCCAAAACCGAAATCTTTTTCTTCAACTTGTTGGATAACATCATTAATGCAACCACCTCCAAATTTAACATTTTCTAAAGCGTATTTAATGTTAGCTTTGTTGTTGCTAAATAAATATAAAGCAAGCGACTTTTTTCTAGACTTTATTTTAGCTATTAAATCTTTAAAGTCACTATATTCAACAAGCATTAATGCTGAACAAAATAATTCATAATCAAATTTAGGATCATTAAAACTTGTTTCTAAAATTTGAAAATCAAATTTTTGACTTTCATAATTATGTTTTAAATCAGGAAATTTTTTTAATACATTTTCAAAGTGTTGTTTTGTAATTATTTTAGAAATTAAATCTGAATTTTGAAATAGTTTTTGTCTTTGCTCTGATAAAACTTTTAGAAATTCATCTTTAACTTTTGAATGAATTGCAATGTAATTTGGCGCAATGCAAGTTTGACCTGAATTTAAATATTTGCTTCAGATTAATTTTCTTGCAGTTATTTTTAAATTAGCACTTTCATCAATTATTAAAGGATTGGTTCCACTTAATTCTAAAATTACTGGAATCATTTTGCTTGCAGCTTTTTCGTATAATATTTGTCCAACTTTTGTATTTCCAGTAAAAAATAAAAAATCAATTTTTTGTGTTTCTCAAAGTTTATCAACAGTTTCTTTACCACCTAGAAATACTTTGACATGTTTTGGATTAAATAACTTTTCACAAATTTTTTTAATTAATTCTGATGAATGACTTGAATATTCTGAAGGTTTAACTAAAAGCGTATTTCCAGCTGATAGTGCATTAATAATTGGAACAAATGTTAAGTAAAACGGATAGTTTCATGGCGTAATTATTAAAACCTGTCCATAAGGTTCAAATACTGTATATGTTCTTTTGTTTTTTAAAAAATCAAATAACTTAAACTTTTTAGAAAAAAGTTTTCCTGGATGGTTAACCACTTTATTTTTACTTCACTTTTTAAGGTTTTTAATATAAAGCTTTAGCTCTTTTAAGATTGGTCAAATTTCACTAACTTCAGCTTCAAAGTTATTTTTATTTAAATCTTTATGTAAAGCATCATAGATATCTTGTCTATGTTCTATTATTAGGTTTTTTAACTTTTTAAGATAAGAAATTCTTTGCTCTAATGATAAATTAATGTCACTTTTATTCATATTTCACTAAGTATACTTTATTAAGAATAATAAAAAACATGACAAATGTTATGTTGGTCATATTTGAAATGGTGCGAACGAATGGACTTGAACCATCGACCTCACGATTATCAGTCGTGTGCTCTAACCAGCTGAGCTACGCTCGCATATAAATGCATGCAATTGCATGCAAAATAAATTAACGTTTTGAGAATTGTCTTGCACGACGTGCAGCACGAAGTCCAGGTTTTTTACGTTCTTTTATACGAGCATCTCTTGTTAACATACCTTCAGCTTTTAGTTTTGTTCTGTAGTCAGGACTAGCATGTAATAATGCTCTAGCAATACCTAGTCTAATTGCTCCGGCTTGACCGTTTAGTCCTCCACCTTTAACATTTACAAAAGTATCAAATTTTTGGAAAGTTTCTGTTAAAACAAATGGTTGATTAGCGTCTTTTAAGTATAAATCTGATGTTAGATATTCTCTTGCAGGTCTTTTATTAATGTGAAATTCACCTTTACCAGGTCTAATAATAACTCTTGCAACTGAAGATTTTCTTCTTCCTAATCCTTTATATTCAACTGCTTGTGTCATTATTTAACTTCTAACCTTTCAGGATTTTGTGCTTGGTGTTTGTGTTTTGGTCCAGCATATACATAAAGATTTTTTCTTTGTTGATTTCCTAATTTTGTATGAGGGATCATTCCGCTAATTGCTTTTTCTAATAAAGCTGTAGGCTTTTCTTCACGTAATTTTTCTGCAGTTCTAGCTTTTAATCCACCAGGATATCCAGAGTGTGAATAATACACTTTATTTTTTTCTTTTTTTCCGGTTAATTTAACTTTTTCTGCGTTAATAATGATTACATTGTCGCCCATATCTGCATTAGGTGTAAATGTTGGCTTGGTTTTTCCTCTTAATACTGAAGCAACCAATGAAGCTAAACGTCCTAAAACTTGATTTTCGGCATCAACAACAAATCATTTTTTGTTTGAGTTTTCTTTATTAACTATGGTAGTTTGTCTCATGTTGATTCCTTTTTTGTATATTATTTTGATTGGTTTGTATGTTAATTTATAAAATACGTATAAGCTTATAAATTATAACAAAAAATTTAAAAAATATTCAAATTAATTTGTTTCGAAAAAATCGGACTCAAATGCTAATAAAAGGTTGTCTTTTTGACTATCATCTATAAATAAATTTTTAAATTTTGAAGTGTTGATTTTTATTATTTTTTCGGATAAATTGCAAAATAATAAGTATTTTTCGTTTTCAAAATTTAGATAAATTTTAAAATATTTTACTCCTAAAATATTAACATAAAGCGCTTTAATTTTTAAAGCGTTTTTGTTTTTTAATTTGCTTCTAAAAAAACCATTGTTTGAATAACTAAAAAGTAAGTTATTTGTGTGATTGTAAAGAAGTTTATGTGAAAATGTTTGAATGAATTCATTTTCATTTTTTGGATATAAATAAACAAATGAAAAATAATCAAAATTCATTATTGCAAGTTTACTAATTGTATTTATTTGGTTTAAATATTTGAAAATTTTAACTTGCTTAGATGAAAGAATATTTTTAGCATCATAAATTAAAGAAACTGAATTTTTCTTGCAATCAACAAAGTTTTTAATTAGTTTTCTAAAAGTTAAATGCTGCCCACGATAAAAATGATGATCAAAAGCTGATACTTTATAAAAGTTTTTAATTTTTATAATTGAAGATTCAATTCCATAAATTTCACATTTAAATTCTTTTTTAATGTTTTTTAAAAGCTTATTGATAATGTCAATTTTTTCATAGCTTTGGTAATTAACTATTTTTTTGAATTTATTATCGTCAAAAAGTGCAGTTGAATTTTCTATAAAGAAACCTTTTGGATTTCAATGATTGTAAAAAAGAATTATTTCTCTAAACAAGTTATATAAATCATCGTGAATAAAAAGAGAATTAATTTCAACTTCTTTTGTTAAAAAGAAATCCATTAGCATGTATTTGCTTTTTTTATACAAATCACTGCTTTTGATTTTTAAAAAGTTTTGAATGTTTTTTAAAACCTTTTCTTTTTTCTTGTAATCGATTGTAAAGTAAACATCAATGTTATTTTTTTTGCAAACATTGAAAAATCAATCAAAAGTTTTATATTTAATAATAATTAAAGCTAAATTTATATTTGCTTTTTCTTCAATTGAATGGTTTCATAAAAAGTCATATAAATCAGGAATTACAATTTTTAAATTCAAATAGCTTTGAACTAAAATCTTGTCAAGTAAATTTTTTAAGTAACTTCTTAATTGATTCCCAAAAAAGTTAACTTCTTTATTTTCTAAATTTGTTTTAGTTAAATTAATTTCTATATTTGAAAAATCTAAAAATACAAACTTATTTTTATCTTTAAGCTTGTCCAAATTTTTTGATGAGAAATACTTCAAATATATCATTAACTAAATCGCCTGTACTTTTGTATTTATTATCAATTTCTAAAAGTTCACTTACTATATCTTTTAATTTATTTATATTATATAGGTTATAAATATTTAGAAATTCAATTATTTTTTGAACTCTAAATTCATGGATTTTTAAATCTTTAGCTATTTCAAAGTTATTTTTGCCTTGCTGAAATAGATAATAAACCGAGCATGATAAATGTAAAAAATTAGCAATTTGAGCCAAAATAGTAATTACTGATTTATTTTGAGCTACTTCTTTTAGATATTTAGAATACAAATTGTAAAAGTTTCTCTCAGTTAAGGCATTTACAAACGCAAATTCAACACTTTCGGAATAATTAAAAATATTTTCATCAATTACTTCTTTAGTGATTTTATTTTCTTTAATTAAAACTTTGTCAAGTTCTTTGATTAGTATTTCTAAATTTTCTGTTGACTTTTCAATTAGATAATATATGTCCAAACTTTTAACTTGAGCATTTTTTGATTTTAAATAATCAATAATGTAATAAACTTTTTCTTTTTTTGTAAGTTTTTTAAATTCAAAAACTTTGTTTTTTGATTGCAGTTTTTCTAATAAATTATTTTTAGGAATAAAGTCTTGATAATTAACAAATAAAACTATTTTTTCATTATCATCGCTAAGCGTATTTATTAATTTTTCAACTTGTTTTTTATCTTTAAAATCAAAATCATTTACGAAGATTAATTCTTTTTCTTGAAATAAATCGTTTTGTGAGTAAACTTCATAAAAAAAGGCAAAATCTTTTTTGTAATAAATATTTGTAACTTTATAATCGGCGAATTGCTTTTTAATTTCTTCAATTTTTTTATTAATTAAATAATTTTCGCTGCCGTAAATTAAAATTTGATTCATTTTTAAAAATTTTAACAATATTTAACTTTTTTACCAAAAATAAATATTAAAAATAAAAGCAATGTTCATAATATTTCACTTTGATATATAAATTCTATTTTTGCTAAAACGCTAACTTTTGAAATTAAATTAACAATTTCTTCAAATCCTAAATACAAATAGTTTAATAGGAATTTGAATGGCATCAGGATTAAACTAGAAATTATTAAAACTTCAATTACTGGCGCCATAATAATTAATGAAAGCATTGATAAAAGCGAATTGTTTTTATTAAAAATAATAATTAAAATTTGACTAATTATTCAAATTAGAAAAAACGTTATAACTTTCTTTCAAATATCACTTAAAATAAAACTTTTTAAAAAATCATTTATTAAATAAATAAAAATTACAACTACAAATGAAAATCAAAAACCAAGTTTTAAAACATAATATTTATTAATTAAAATGACAAATAAAAAAGCTGAATAAATTTTTAAATAATTGTTATTTCATTTTTTAAATTTTTGAAACTTTTCAAAAACAAAACCAAAAAATATCATTAGTATACTTCTATAAACTGAAGGTGATTTTTTAACAAATAAAAAATAAATAAAAATTAAACTAAAGGCAATTATTTTTGAATTATCAATTTTCTTTGTAATTTTTGCAATTGATAAATAAATTAAAGAAAAATGAAAACCACTAATCACAACTAAATGAATAACGCCAATGTCATTTAAGTTTTTAAATAAATCATTTTTATCTTCAGCAGAATAACCGAAAATAATAGGTATGACATAATTTTTATAAACATGTTTCTGGCTTAAATAGTTAAAGAAAAAATACCGCAGATCATAACTTTTTCATTCATTAATTTTTAAATTTAAAATTTGAAATTTAACATTTTCAGATAAATAATATTGTGAATAATTGCTTTCTATTTTTTCAAGAACACCACTAACCTGAAAACTTTGATATAAATTTAAATTTTCTTTAGTTTTTAAAAGGTATTTATTAAAAAACAAATCTTTTGCAATTAAATAATTATTGTTTTTAGAAATAACTTTTAAGTTTAAATTAGCAATTTCTTTGTTTTCATATAAGTAAAAATTTTGCACTAAATTTTTAACTAAAATGCAGATCAAAATCACAAAAGTAATAGCAATTATTTTTCAATATTTTTTCTTTAAGAAAAATAAACTTATCAAAAATAAAATTAAGCCAGAAACTAAAAAATATAAATTTTTATTTTCAAAGAACAATAATAAAAAGCCAATTGTAAAAAATAAAATCAAATAAATTAATTCAGAATTAAAAACGTTTTTAATTTTTCAATCGTTTTTATTCCAACTGAAGAAATATTTAAAAGTTTTTCTCAAGTTACATTTACTGGATTTTTTTCTCTAAATTTAACAATAGCTTTAGCTTGCTTGCTAGATATTTTAAAAGCTATTAATTGGTTTTCTGATTTTAGATTTTTTCAATTGAGCTTGTAGTTTTTAAAAGGTATATAAACTTCAGATTTTTCAGGCGCTATTTCATCTAAATTAAAACTTGAAAAGTCAGCATAAGAATTAGCCTGCGCGTGGAAAAATAATTCCCGATAAGTAAGCGGTTTTAAGCTTTTGATATTTTTACCGTTTCTAACTGCGCCAGTTACATTATAAAAATAAACTTTATCGTTAAAGTTTTTACTAAGGCTGCTTTGATCGCTATTGAACATCAAAATTATTCCTAGCAAAATAATCGCAAGGCCAAAAACCAAACTAAGAAGTTTTCAATACTTTTTAATCACAATTTATAAATTAAATTTTTTAAATTTTGATCAAAAATAAAACTTTTAGGCTTTTAGTATAATTTTGCTGCATCGGTCAGTAGCTGCAGATGCAGAGGAAAGTCCGTGCTAGCACTACCTGCGATGGTAGTAGTGATCTTGCTAAATCTAATAAATTTAGGCTTTTTGACGACTAGTGCCACAGAGACGATAAATGTGAAACGGGTAAACTCCAAGAGCTAGAAACCCAAATTTTGGTAGGGGAATTCGAGTTTAATAACTGAATTAAACTCGAAAACTATTTTTTAATAGTTAGATAAATTACTGACAATTGAATTTCAATTACAGAACACGGCTTATAGATGCAATAAATCTCTTTATGGGATTTATTTTTTATTTGTTGTGCTATAATTTAAAAGATTTTTTCATTAATGAAAAAGGAGGTATCATGGCTAATATTAAATCTAAGATTAAAAATATTTCCAGAATTGAAACTGCACGTGTAAAAAATGCAGCTATTAAGTCTAGAGTTAAAAAAGCAATTAGAAAAGCTCGTGAAGCTATTTTAGAAAATTCGCCTAAAGCTCAAGAATTAGTAAATAAAGCTCACCATGAAATCGGTAAAGCCGTATCTAAAGGTGTAATGCATTTAAATAAAGGTGCAAGAAAAAGTTCAAGATTAGATTTGTTTTACAACAAAACAAAAGCTCAATAATATTAAAATGTAATGTTGCATTTTTTTTATTTTAGCTTACAAAGTTGTAAAATTTATATGTAAGTAAAAGATGTAAGTAAAAGGATAGGAATGATCAAAGTTAAAAAAAATAAAATTATCCTTCTATTCGGGATTGCTTCAGCGGCATTAGTATCCACTGCTGCTATATCAGCAACGGTGGTAAAAATTAATTCAAGTTACCTATCTAATCAAAACGCTTTTGCCTTTAATCGTAGCAGAAGCCTTGAATTAATTGACCGTGGCAGAGCAGAGTCAAGATTTAATTCAAATACTGATAATAATTTAGAGGTTCCACAACCAAAAAAAGATGATCCAATCAAACCTACTATTGTTGTAAATCCACCAATTGTTGAAGAAAAACCACCAGTAATTTTAAAACCCGAACCACCTAAAGAAGAGCCAATAGTAGTAGTTGCTCCTCCTGTGCAAACTCCTCCTCAAAGCAATTCAAGCTACGATGGAAGCATTATTGATATTCAAACAATAACCAGCACAGTTAGCGAAAAAAGTGATTGAAATAAACCAACCGGTCAAAGGCTAAGCGTCGCTCTTCAACAGCAAGCTCGTGAAGCTATTGGAAAAGCTCAAAAAGCATTTAACGATGTTTTCTCTAAATTAAAACCAAATGCAGATGGTACCGTTGAATTTACAGATGACCAAAAAGAAGAACTTGCAAAATCACTAGGAGTTCCAGCCGACAAAAAAGAATGATTCTTTAAAATGTTTCTAAAAAACTTTGAAGAAGGAAATCAAATTACAGATATGTATGGCATGCTTAGTAGAGATCAATCAACCGCTAAAACAAACCGTGAGATGTTCTTACACGCTATAAATAATGTTGACTTCGATTTCTATTTCAGTATAAATAACATTCCTTATATAAAATGAGAATACGGTAACGATATTACAATTGGTGGAAGACCTCCTTCAGATGCAGAAAATGTTGTTGTCCAACATCAAATTAATTTAAACAAGAAAAGATTTTTATCAAGTGATTCTAAGTGACGTAGATACTCACCTCAAATGATTGCAGATAACGATTACTTTGGTTGAAAACAAGAAGATATCACTTCTACAGCCGCGCAAGCTATTGGAATTAGTGATACTTCTGGAATTAAAATTTCTAAATATACTCCAGAACAAGATAACGCAACAGTTACTGATAAATCAACCGTTCGTTATGCGCTAACTCTAGATGCATCAAATCCTAATGCATATGCTGCCGTTATTAGAAATTTAAACTTAATGAATCAGCACAACTATAAAGTTGAAGTATTTAACGTTAAACATTTAGGTGTTGATAAATCACAAAACTTTGCAGCAGTCTTTAGAGCAATGCCAGATACTATTAAGCTATTAAACTTATTCTTTGATGATACTAATACTGACGCGTTATCAGGACTTAAAGATAAAAAAATTGAATCTCTTGGTCTATGAACTACTAAAAACCAACTTGATGAAAACTGAGGAATTGATCCTTATGTTCTAAAAAATGTTGAAAACATCGAATATGATTATCAAAACTCACAAAGTGGAGATTATCCTAGAGGCGCAGAAATAGCCGGTTCAATAATTTTTAGAAAACTTCGTTTCCACAAAGAAGATACTATTCCACAAATACAAGAAGGTCTTAAAATCGCTTTAATTGATAAATCAGATTTAAGAGCTTTCCAGGGATATTGAGGATCAGGATCATGACCATCTGAACTTGACTTTTCAAATATAGTAGCGGTTAAAAGTCTTAAAGGCTTTACATTTGGACCAGCAAATGATTTAGTGTTTAAAAAACTTACTTTATTTAACGACACCTTTAATTACGTGCTAAGCGCTAGCGATTTAGGTGACTCAGGCTTTAGACATATGCTCTTTAAAGACACTAAGCCTAGTGAAATTAATTTCAGCAACCAAGGATCTACATTTAATTCATATCAAATATATATCCCAGGAAATACTAGCGATTTAAAATCTAATTGAGTTCCTCAACTTCAAGGACTATTATATGGAGGTGGAAGAACCTTTAAGAAAACCATTTACGTGGATAACCAAGAAATGGCTCAAAGATTGTCAAAAAGCGGCGTTCCTGGTTTATATGGATTTAGCGTACAAGTAAAACCAAATGGATACGATCCAAATAAAAACGAAGCTTCATTGGACTTTTCTTCATAAAATAGATGCAATTTAAAAAATTGCATTTTTTTTAATAAATAAGAGTAAAATTTAACTTATTAAGGTTTATTATGAATAAAGTTAAAAAGAAAAAATTAATTATATTATTTGGTTTTTCTAGCGCGATACTAACGTCAGCTGCTGGAATTTCTTTTGGTGTAACTCAGCTTTCACAAGCTTATAATTCAAATCAACAAATAATAGCAATTAATAGAAGTAGAAGCTTTAATTTAATTACTGCTAAAGCGATTAAAAATTCAACCGAATTTAATACCGATTTAAATTTAGAAGAGCTCAAAGAAGAAGACAAAGTTCCAATTCAAGAAATTGAAGAAGTTCCTAAGCCAATTGAAGAAGTCAAAAAAGAAGAACCTCCTAAAGTTGTAGCTCCAAAAGTAGAACTACCACAGTCTGAAAATCCACCGCTGCTATCATCAGCGGGTTCTATTGTTGACTTAAATTCAATAAAACCTACAGTTAGCGAAAAAAGTGATTGAAATAAACCAACCGGTCAAAGGCTAAGCGTCGCTCTTCAACAGCAAGCTCGTGAAGCTATTGGAAAAGCTCAAAAAGCATTTAACGATGTTTTCTCTAAATTAAAAGTAAATCCTGATGGAACAGCAGAATTCACTAAAGCGCAAAAAGAAGAACTTGCAGATTCACTAGGAGTTCCAGCCGACAAAAAAGAATGATTCTTTAAAATGTTTCTAAAAAACTTTGAAGAAGGAAATCAAATTACAGATATGTATGGCATGCTTAGTAGAGATCCATCAACCGCTAAAACAAACCGTGAGATGTTCTTACACGCTATAAATAATGTTGACTTCGATTTCTATTTCAGTATAAATAACATTCCTTATATAAAATGAGAATACGGTAACGATATTACAATTGGTGGAAGACCTCCTTCAGATGCAGAAAATGTTGTTGTCCAACATCAAATTAATTTAAACAAGAAAAGATTTTTATCAAGTGATTCTAAGTGACGTAGATACTCACCTCAAATGATTGCAGATAGCGATTACTTTGGTTGAACTCAAACAGATATAACCAGCGAAGTAACTAGCAGAGTAACTCTACCTTCAACTGATGGAATTAAAATTTCTAAATATGTTGCTAACAGTGATAACGCTGTAGCAACTGATAAAACTACTCCAAGATACGCGCTAACATTAGACGCTTCTAACACAAGAGGATATTCTGATGTTATTAGAAATCTTCAAACGCTTAACGCTGCTGGATATAAAATTGAAGTATTTAATGTTAAAAGAATAGGTCATCAAAAAAACCAAGATTTTTCTGCGGTATTTCGGGCAATGCCAGATACTATTAAGCTTTTAAATTTATTCTTTGATGATACCAATACCGATTCATTAGTTGGACTTAAAGGTAAAAGAATTGAATCGCTAGGACTATGAACTACTAAAAACCAACTTGATGAAAATTGAGGAATTGATCCATTTCTTTTAAAAGATGTTGAAGAGATCGAATTCGATTATCAAAACTCACAAAGCGGAGATTATCCTAGAGGTGCAGAAATTGCCGGATCTATTATTTTTAGTCGGCTAAGATTTGACAAAAGCGATACTTTACCTGAAATTCAAAAAGGTCTTGACGTTGCTTTAATTGAAAAAGCAGATCAAAGAGCATTCCAAGGATATTTTGGTGCCGGTTCATGACCGTCAGAACTTGACTTTACCAACCATCCAAATATCAAAACTCTTCAAGGACTTAAATTTGGCCCAAAAAATGACTTAGTTTTTAAAAAGCTTTATTTATATAACAATAGCTTTAATTTTAACTTAACTGCTGATCAATTAAGCAAATCTGGATTCCATCATTTACTTTTTAGAACCGAACCATCAAAACACGCTGAAATTCACTTTAGCAACGAAACTAGAGTTAATCAATATCAACTTTATATTTCAGGTGATGCATCTCAAATGACTGGAAAGTGAATTCCAGAATTTCAAGGTCTTTTATACGCAGGTCAAAAAACATTTATCAAAACCATTTACGTAGATAACCAAGAAATGGTTAATAGACTAAACGACAGCCGCGTTCCTAGTTTATATGGCTTTTCAGTTGTAGTTAAACCTGCTGGTTATACCGGAAATGAAAGCTCTGCAGATTTAGATTTTTCAAGTTAAAAAATAAAAACAAAAAAGATAGCTACGCGCTATCTTTTTTCATATGGGGCGAACGACGGGATTCGAACCCGCGAATGACGGAACCACAACCCGCTGTGTTGACCACTTCACCACATTCGCCAAAGCCAAATAATTATAGCATATAAAAATGGTCTATTAGACCACTTTTATAAGTACTTCTTTTGAAGCTCTTTTTCCGATTTTATGATTTTGTTCAATATGATAAATTTGAATTTTATCATTTGCACGAGTGTGAACGGCATACTTTTGCAGACGTCTAAATGTAACAATGTTATGCTCTAAATCTTCGATTGTGTTAGATTGCGCAATAACCTCATTAGTTGATGCTAATTTTGCTTTATATCTATACATATTTGTCTCCTAATTTAATTATAACCTATTTGCCAGGCATATGAAAAATATGCAAAATTTTTGCTTTTTATTATATAGTTATATAGATAGAATTCTATTTACTAATAATATTGAAAGGAATAATGGCAGCTATAATTAACAAACCTTCTTGAAACCAAGCTAAAGTTAATTCCAAAGTTACTATTCAGGCTTACAAATACGATGGATCTTTATATAGAAAGTGAAAAAACGCCTCTATTATTTTAAATAATAGTCGCCACATTGTTTTTTATCTTAAAAACACTAAAGTTTATAACGAAGGTAAAACTTCATATAGCTGGCTGTATCGCCATGATGCAATTTGATTTATGCCCAAAGATTCCTTTTATAATTGCATTATTTCTTTTGATGATACCGGGCTGCTATATTATATAAACGCAGCATCAAAGCCATACTTTGAAGAAAACGTATTAAAATTCATTGACTTTGATTTAGACATAAAGCATTCTTCTAAAAAGCATCTTCAAATTGTAGATAGAATGGAATTTAAAACAAATTTCAAAAAAATGAAATACCCAGAAAAGCTTAAAGACATAATTTATAAAGAAATTCATAATATCTTTTTAAATTACAACGAGTATAAATATTTCTTTAGCGGAAGAGTTTTAAATTACTACGTAGAGCTGCTTAAAAAACAAGGCTATATTTCCGAATTTCAAGCCAAAAGGCTTCGCCAAATAATTAAAAATGACTTTGTCTCTGAAGAAGATCAATATCTGAAAAATTTGTAAACAAAAAACTGAAAATTTATTCAGTTTTTGTTTTGCAATTATTAAATTAGACCTTTTTTTCTTCAAGTTTTAAGTGTTTTGGCGCTAATTCTTAAAGTTCTTTTACCACTTCCAAAGTCAACTCTTACTTTTTGAAGATTAACATTGAATTTTCTTCTTGAAGCGTTCATTGCGTGTGAACGTGTGTTTCCTGACATAGGACCAACACCTCTAAATCAATCTACTCTTGACATTGTTATATTTCCTTTCCTTAAACCTTGAAATACGCGCTAATAGTTTTTCTATTATAACAGAAAAACGACTTTTTTAGCAATAAATTTTTATTATTGTATAAAAATTAAGTTTAGATTACAAATATTAAGCTTTTTTTACACTTTTGAGCAATATGTTGCCTTAAATAAAAATTTATTAATATTTTTATTTGATTTTTACATTTTTTGTTTTTTATAATTCTCCCAAGGTTTTTGTTGGCGCATTCAGGAGATTCACATGAAAAACGCAACCAAAAGCGATGAAAACAAAAAATTAAGAACTGAATGTAATGCATTTGTAAAACAAGTTTTTTTAACATATGAAGCTTGAAATAATCAACTTAGAAAGCAACTTCTAAATTTAAAGTTTAAAGAAAGCTATTTAAAAGATAAAAACTTATCACAAGAAGTTCATAAACTTGAGATCAAAATTAAAGCTTCTGGTAGCATGATACAGTCAATATTAAGTGTTATGAAACCTGAAAATTCTTGAATAATAGAAAAATGCTTTTTAGATAAAAATACAAGAAACAATTCTCTTTGATACAAAGATTATTTTTCAAAAAGCACATTCTATAAAAGAAAAAATTTAGCAGTCAAGGAATTCGCTCAAATATACTTTGATTTTTAATTACACTCTTGACTTTCAAGAATTTGATAAGAAAAACGAAATTAATAACACCAACTTCAAAGTAAATATTGTTGGTGATTTATCTCAAAAAGATTTTAAATTTCAACTTGAACTTTCAAGAGTTTGAACCAATAATTTATTTTCAATATCCATCTTTAATACTTTAGATAAAAATAAATATGCTTTAGATCTTGCATTAAATTCAAAAGATGTTTTAAAAGACGTTCAAAGAGATTTAAATCAAATTGAAATGCCTTTTAATTTAATTCAACTTTCATATAACAAGTTAAACAATATTTTTGTTACTATTTACAACAAAAATTATCCAAATGAAAGAATTCAGTATCAAATATTACTTTCAACATTTAAAAAAGTAAAGCTTAATTTAAAATCTAACAAAGAAAATATAGATTATAAAATTCCATATCAATACTTATTTAATTTCAATTCAAATAAGACTTGATATTTAGATAAAACATTTACAAATATTAAATGAAAATTTCACAACCCTTCAAAGCAAAGATCTTTAGGTGAAATTGCTCAAATTTTATTTGAAAATGATGATGCTTTTTATTTTGAAACAAGAAGAAATAAATTAATAACAGAGCTTCCTGTCGTTAATTCGGCTTCGCTACTTGCTAAACCTTTATTTGACACTCAGTTTGAATTAGCAATTGAAAGCAACTTGAATAATTTAGGTTTTATTCAAGATGCCAACGACATCAAATTTAAAAAATTATTTCTAAATTTTAACGATTATATTTCTATTGATAATCTTAATCAAAGAGTCGAAATAAATGGAGATATCGCTCCTACTAAAAAATTCACTGTTCCTAGATTTTTCATTGGAACCTTAAGATACTCACTAATTTTTGAAAATTCTAACTTTGAAATCACAACCGAAAAGATTTTAAAATTTGAACAAGATGAATTTATCGACTACAGTAGACCTAAAATTAAAATAAAAGATATCACTGATGATGTTAACTTTAGTTTACTAAGATTAAAATACAAAATTAATTTAAGCAAAATTATTAATTTTATTTCTTTGGAAGACGATCAGCTAAATTTCAATTACCTACTTAGAAATAATTTAATTTACAAAAAAGATGAAAATGAATAAAAAACACAAATTTTTAACATTTCTTTTCTTGTTGATTTTAGCTGGGGCATCAGGATCTGCAATTTATTTTTTATATCAAAATGATTGAAAGCTTAAAAAAGATAAAGCTAGTGATTCAGACAAAAGATTTGAATTTACATCACAAGAAAATGTCTTTCCTGATTTAGATGCTGAATACTTTCAAAAATATATAAAGCTAAATTCACAAAATAAAGAAGAAATTAAACAAGAAATAGTTCTTCCAATAGTTAGCGATGTTTTATCAAGACTTAAGTCTGCAGAAGGCAAAGTTGAATTTGACTACACAGTTAAAAATACCAAAAATATTGAAATTTATTTCAAGTATAAAAATGGATCTAATTATCAAACTAAAGCCTATCTTGTTTATTTAGATTAATAATTAATATATAATTAAAAAATGAATGTTCAAGAAACAGTATTTGCTCATTTAAGAAAATTAACAAAAAAAGAATTTCATTTAGATTCTTTACTTAGCGATTTAAAACTTGATTCACTAGATATTGCTGAATTAATAATTGAAGCTGAAAAGAAATTTAAAATAGAAATTTCTGATGAAATGTTGCAAAATTTAAAAAAGGTTAGCGACATTGTAAATCTAATTACAGATTTAGTAGAAGCTGAATAATTTTGTTGTATAATTCTTTGGCTTAGGAGTATAGTTCAACGGTAGAACAACGGGCTTCAACCCCGTGTGTTGTGGGTTCGAATCCTGCTACTCCTGCCATTTTTTTTATTCTTTTATTTGGCTTAAAATAATTTCTAAAACCTTTTGAAAAGAATCAAAGAATATGGCATGTCCTGTTTTTGAAAGTTTATAAAGTTTGAAATTAAGCTTGCTTGCTAATTCTTCTAGACTTTCAATTTTTACGTATTTATCATCTTCGCCTGATATTGCGCAATAATTTTTAGCATCTTTATATAAAGCATATAAATCATTTGATAAAAAATCAAAATTAACAATTTGATCATTAACCATCTTTTCAAATGCTGTTTTTCTTTTTGTATAAAAATCAGAATTTAATTTATCAAAAATTTTTGCTGAATTAACAATAGCTAAGTTACTTGGATTATAAAAAAGATCAAAGTAACTTATTTTTTTGTCTTCATTATTTTCAGGTAGTAAATGATTAATTAAAAACTTTTTATGCTCTAAATTTTCTTTATTTCAAGGCGAAAATGGCGAAGCTAAAAATGTGTATTTAATTTTTGAATTTTTATTTACATACAAAGCTGAAAAAGCGCCAAGTGAATGGGAAACAATATAAATATTATTTTCATTTTTTAAAATATTATTAATAAAAAATTCAGTAAGTTTACCGTAGGTTTCTAGCTTTAAATTTTGCTTATAATCTGATGCTCCACATGATATAAAATCAAATGCAGCTAAACGAAAGTTTTTATTTTTTTCTTTGCTAAATGAATAACTTGTTTTTAAAGAATCTCCAAAACCATGTAAAAACAAAACCAAGTTCTCACTTGGATTTTGCTCGCTTTTTTCTTCATATTGATAATTAATATTTAAATCTTCAAAAACAAATTTATTCATAATTATCCAAAAATTACTTCTAGAATTTCTTCTTTTTCTAAAGTGCCAAAGTAAAATTTTAAATCTATTTGACTTAATACTTTGTCAAATTCTTCTTTATCATAAACTAAATTAATAAAGTTTGCAGTTAAGCTATCAAGAGGTTTTAAACTTAAAAAGTCACCTTCAAAAACAATATCTCTAACGATATTATTAACCACATTATATTTAACAGTTAAAATTCCACCGTTAAATTTCTTGGTGTTTTTAACTGAAAATTCTGGATTTTTGCCATATATTCAATCTCTACTTGAATTTCTTTCAATTATTTTTTGAACTTTATTTTTATATCTTAAAACAGGAAGCTCTGAATATTGAGCATCATAGTTTGTTACAAAAAACTTGATTAAGTCATCAATAAAATCTTGAACTGTAATTGAGTAATTTAATTCTTTTGCAATGTTTGTAACTCTTTTTGCAACAGATTTAATTCCTTTTGATTCAAATTTAATTTTTGCAGGAGTTAACGCATTTGCTAGCTTTGTTAAATTAGCATCAAAAAGAAGAGTACCATGAGATACAATTTTATTTCCTTTTATATATTGAGCGTTTCCTGATATTTTTGCGCCATTACATAAAATATCATTTCTACCTTTAAATTCAGCATTAAGCCCTAACGAATTTAGATATTCAATGATAGGCTTTAAAAAACGATCATATCCGCTTTTTTTATTATAAGTAGTAATAAAAGAAAAACAAATATTTCCTAGGTCTTGATAAACTGCACCACCACCTGATAGTCTTCTTGCAAGTTTAATGTCATACTCATCGATGTAGTCTTTTTTTATTTCTTCATATGCGTTTTGGTTTTTACCAATAATTACCGCATTAGAGTGTTGATATAAAAATAAAACATCTTCTTTAAGCTCGCCATCATTGGCTAGCATTTCTTCAAAAGCTAAAGTTTCATATGGTGATTGTGATCTTGCTTTAAAAATAATCATAATTGCCTTCTATTTTGTAATTCTTACATCAAAGTTTGTTATCTTTTTTTCTAAGAAATATTTAATTTCTTCAAATTCTAAATCATTTAAATCAACTGCTTTTTTATTAACTAATTTCTTTAAATTTTTTCCGTTAACAAGTTCTAGTAAACCTAAATCAAAACGGAAATTATAACCATTACTTTTTAAAAAGTAAATTAAATCTTCAATGAATCATTCACAGTATTTTTCATTGAATTCAAGTGGCCTTAACGTATTTTTAATATCTATTACAAATTTAGACATTTCAAAATAGATAATTTCAAAATCAAAAGATAAATTTAAATCTTTTGATGTTGCTTGTTTGTAACTAATTGCCATTTTTTAATTATATTTTATTTCCCTTTATTGCTTTGACTTTGTTTGATTTCATGAATCATATCTCTTAGTCGAATTGCTTCTTCGTAATCATATTCTTTTGCGGCTTTTTTCATTTGGATTTCTAGATCTTCAATTAAGCTATTTAAAGTCTTTTTCTCGTTTTTGCTAAATTTAGACTCCTGGCTCTTTTTAAGAAGAATTTCCATTGCATTTTCATAATTTTCATTATAAATAGCCCCTCTAATAGGCTTGATTATAGTTTTAGGAACTATTCTATACTTTTGGTTATATTCCATTTGAATTTTACGCTTGATTTTATTATCTTCCATCATTTCTTTGATGGCATTTGTAATAGTATCAGCAAAAAGTATCGCTTGCCCGTTCGCATTTCTTGCTGCTCTACCTACTATTTGAATTAACGATTTTGTATTTCTTAGAAAACCATTGGAATCGGCATCTAATATAATAACTTTAGAAACTTCGGGAATATCAATCCCTTCACGAAGAAGATTAATTCCGATAACTACTTCGTATGTTCCCATACGAAGTTTTCTTAGAATTTCATTTCTAACAAAAGTTTCATGATCTGAATGAATATAAGCGGCTTTTATTTTTCTATCAATAAAGTAATTAGATATTTCTTCGGCTAGTCGTTTAGTAACTGTTAATACCAAAGTTTTTTCTCCGGTTTTACGTTGCTCCATGATTATGTTATATATTCTTTCAATTTGATTTTCTTTAGGATATATAAAAATCTCAGGATCAATTAATCCAGTAGGCCTTACGTATAGCGTTGTAACTGCTCCTGCAGTTTTATTAATTTCATAAGCTTCAGGAGTAGCTGATATATAAATCTTGTTAAATGAAAAAGAATTTTCAAATTCATCGAAAGTTAGTGGCCTATTTTCTAGCGCACTAGGAAGTCTAAAGGCATATTTTACAAGCTCATTTTTTCTTGATCTATCACCGGCATGCATTGCCCGAATTTGCGGAAGGCTCATATGAGATTCATCGATAAACATTAGCGAATTTTCAGGAAAGTAATCTAGGATAGTATAAGGTCTTTGACCAAAGGTTCTACCATCTAAATACATAGAGTAGTTTTCGATTCCTTTGCAGTGACCAAATTCTTTCATGTCATCTATATCGTTATTAGTTCTTTGATTGATTCTAGTAGCTTCTAGAATTTGGTTATTGTCTTTATAGTACTTTACTCTTTCTTTGAGCTCTTCTTGGATTTGAGGAATTACTGTGCTGTAAATACTATTATCAGTAGCATAAGCATCACCAGGAGATAGTGTATAGTGAGATACTTTTTTAATGGTAGTTTTTTCTAATGGATGAACAAAAGCAATTTCTTCAATTTCATCATAAGAAAATGAAACTCTAATCATTTTAGTTTCAGAGTCTGCTGGAGCGATAAAAACCAAATCACCTTTAACTGCAAATCTTCCAGGAACAACGTCAAGGTCATTTCTTTCGTATTTGTTTTTGGTTAGCTTGATGATAAAGTCTTTAACACTTATTTTTTGGTTTAAATAAAAGTTGTAAAAACTTTTATTGTAAACTTCAGGATTAAGCGCACCATAAATCGCGCTAACGCTAGCTACTACTATTACGTCTTTTCTAGTAAGTAGCGAATTATAAGCGCTTAGCCGTAAAATTTCAATTTGCTGGTTTGTAGCTGAATCTTTTTCTATATAAGTATCGGTATTTGCTTTATAAGCTTCAGGGCGATAATAATCAAAGTAACTAATAAAATATTCAACTGCGTTTTCAGGAAAAAACGCTTTAAGTTCTGAATAAAGCTGACTAGCTAGCGTTTTATTGTGACTTAATATAATAACCGGGCGATCAAATTCTTTAATAACGTTGGCAATAGTAAAAGTTTTACCGCTTCCGGTAACTCCTAAAAGAACTTGATCTTTACGGTTGTTTTTAATTCCTTGAACAAGTTCATTAATTGCTTTTGGTTGATCTCCTTGCGGAGTAAAATTTGAATTTAATTTAAAAATTTTCATGTTTTATTATTTTGTGAATTCTTCGTAATCGGTTAATAAATCTTTTAAAGATCCTTGAATTTCAACAGGTTTTTTTCTTCCAACAACCACTTCTTTTTCTGGTTCTTGCTTTTCTTCTTGTGCAGGATTTTCTTTTGGTTTTGAACTGTTATTTATAGTTTCTTTTTTTAAAGATTTAATAAGTGATACGCTTTCAAAATTATCAAATTTATATTTTAAAACTGCGCTTTTCTTTTTATCTAAATGATTAAGTTTTACTTGATTTAATTCATTTAATGTATTTTTAAAATATAAAAAGTCTGTAGCTAATGTATCCTCAAATAAAAGATAGTTTTTGTTTTGAAGTTTATATTTTTTATCAAAGATATTTCTACCTTTAATGTTTTTTGGAGTTAGCACTATATCTGCTTCATTAAAGTAAAAATAATTTAAATCACTGCTGAGTGCAAAAATTTCATCGCCATAAGATACGATAGTAAAGTTACTTAATTTATCGCCTACTGAAAAATAAATAGCTTTGCTTCCTCTAGCTTTAGTGCTATAAAACATTATTTCTGATTCAGAGAATTTAGAAATAATTGAATTTTCAGTAATAGCTACTAAATAACTATCTAAGTTAGTTAATTTAGCTTTAATTAAATAATCATCTTCATTTAATGGCATGGCAGTATATTTTTTAGTAAATCTTGAAACTAAAAAATCTTTAAGCATTACTCTTTTAAAGTAACCTTTTTTGGTCCCCAACATTACTGATAGATTTTCTTCAAAATCACTAACTTCAATTACTGAAACTATTTCCTCGTCAGGCCTAATATCTGATGCGAACAAATTAATATTATTTCCTAAATCTTTTCACTTAACTTCTTGAATTTGGTAAATTGCAACAATTACATAATTACCTAAATTAGTAAAGCAAAGCAGAAAGTTAACAGTGTTAACTTTGCTAAAGAAAACTAAATTATCTTTTTCTTTTAAAGCATAATTTTTTCATTCATTGTTTTCTAAAACTTTATCGCTAAATCTTTTGATAAATCCATTTTTAGAAATAGAAACGTTAATGATTTCTTCTTTAACAAGATCAAGCTTGTTATATGAAACTTCAAAATCTTTTTCTTCAATTTGAGTTTTTCTAGGAACACTAAATTCTTTTTTAATAGCTTTAATTTCATTAATTAAAAAGTTATTAAATTCTTTTTCATTGTTTAATAAATTTTCAATTATATTAATGGTTTCTTCTACTTCAACTTTTTCTTTTAAATAAATTTCTTTATCAGTTTGACTTAGTTTATATAGCCTTAATTCTGCAATAGATTCAGCTTGCAATTTTGTGAAGTTAAAAGCTTGAATTAAATTATTAACAACTCCCATTTTTGAACCTTGGGTTTTTCTAATTAATTCAATAACCTGCGAGGTAATTTCTGAAACTTTAATGAATCCATTAATAATTTCAAGACGAACTTTAGCCTTATTTAAATCATAGTTTAATGAAAGTGTTTTTACGTTTTTAATATGAGCAATGTAACTTGAAATTAAATTTTCTAAATTCATTAATGTTGGTGAATTATTGTCGATTACTATATTGTTATATGAATAAGTAATTTGCATTTGTGTTTTAGAAAATAAATAATTTAAAATGCTCTCTTCATTGGAATTAATATCTAGTGTAATTAGAATATTAATTCCATCTCTATCTGATCTATCTTTGATTTCAATAATTCCATCAATTAATTTATTTTGAATTATTAAATCAATTTCATAAACTAGCTTTACCTTAACAACGCCATATGGAATTTCGGTTATTTCAATAAATTTATTTTTGCCTTTTGTATATATTTCATATTTACAAAAAAGCTTAATTTTATTTTTTTCGTTTCTTCCATTTTCTAGCGCTTCTGCGATTCCTTTAGTTCCTTTAATAACTCCACCAGTAGGAAAGTCAGGCCCGAGCACAAAATTAGAAAGCTCACTGTAGCTAGCTTTAGGGTGTTTTATTTTATAAACGCAAGCGTCTATTATTTCGCCTAAATTATGCGGCGGCATTTCGGTTGCCATTCCAATTGCTATTCCTCTTGATCCATTAACTAAAAGATTAGGAAACATGGAAGGAAGTACTATCGGTTCAGTTTCTGAGTCGTCAAAGTTAGGAATAAATTTAACAGTTTTCTTTTTAATATCGCCAATTATGTAGTTTGCAATTTTAGCAAGCTTTACTTCTGTATAACGCATTGCAGCTTGCTTATCATCATCGATTGAACCTATATTTCCATGCATGCTAAGCAGAGGAATATTCATTTTTCATCACTGCGCCAGGTTTATCATCGCGTCATAAACAGAAGTATCTCCATGAGGATGATACTTCCCGATAACATCTCCTACAATTCTGGCCGATTTTTTGAATTTTTTATCAAAATCAAGCCCCAGCGTATACATAGAATATAAAATTCTTCTATGGACCGGCTTTAGCCCATCTCTAACATCAGGAATTGCACGGTTGGAAATAACGTATTTTGAATAAGTTTCAAAACGCTCTTCCATAATTTTATCTACTGATTTAGTAATTATTTTTTCAATTATTTCTTTTTTACTCATGAAAACTGCTTTGTTTATTAATATATGCTTTAACTTATTTTAATATTTTTAATGTAAAATAATATGACTAAATAAATGCTTAAGCTTAATTTAGCAAAGCAAATGCATATAACAATATTATTATATAAGGTATCAAAATGAGAAAAGTAGTTAGACTTAAAAACAAATTACGTGCTGAAGCTCGTAAAGAAAAAGTTAGAAAAGAACAACTAAAACTTAAAAGAAAAGCTGATAATAATTAATTAAATAATTATGGTTAATTTTTCTTTTCCACTTTCTAAAGTTGAAGATTTATCAAATTATAAACCTGGCTTTTTTTCATGATCTGGAACAAAAGCTTACTGAGATTCAAATCTTCCGGCTTTTATAAAGAATGGAAATTTCTTTTTTATTTTCGCTATTGTTGTTTTATTTTTGCTTTTTGTCGGGATGTGAGTTTTAAAGCGTCAAATTATTGCTAAATACAAACTTTCACTTCAAAATAATTCTAATTTTTATAAATATTTTCACATGACCTTAGGGATCACTATTTTATTGTGAATGATTGGTAGATCATTAATAATTTATTTTGTAATGGGTTATCCTAGATATTGAGAAACCATACCAGTACATTTTTGTAGGCTTATGGGAATAATGCTCGGAGTGCTACTTATTACCAATAAACTAAAATACATCAAATACGTGGCTCCTCTGGCAGTGCTTGGAACTTTAATGGCGCTGCTTTCTCCTGATTTAACTATGGAAGTTTATTTTGATAAAAATGTTTCTCAAAGCGATTTAGATGCGCTAAGCGCTCAAAAAATATTTTTATCAGGTAGAGATCAATATATAAATTTCAAAGTAGAAGAAGTCTTTAAATTAAGATGAGGAATATTTAACTTTATATTCTGAGATTACTTTTTCTTCCATACATTTTTACTAGCAGCCTTTGTAACTATAAATTTTTTAAATCCAGGTAAGCTAGGCTTAAAAGAAATAAGCAAAACTCTACTTGTTTGTTTTATGTTTGTAGGAGCTATGGCTTCGATAAATCATCTGCTTGATAATAGTCCTGCAGTTTCAATAAATTGAAAATCAAATTATTGATACTTAGGAACTAATGAGATAAATAATCTAAGCACGCTAGTTCCTCCATTTACTGAATTTCCTTTTTCTATTTTTACTTTTGTTCTTGTTGGAGTTGTATATCTTTTATTTGTAAGTTTTATGCTTGCGCTTCAAGATAAAGTCTACATTAACGTTTTTGCAAAAGGAAAACAAGTTAAATTCAAAATAATTGAATCTGAAAATTATTTATATTGAAAATCATCTTTTAAATTGGCTTTTAGCTCTCTGCTAAAAACCATGAAAAAATTATTTAGAAAAGCTTAATGCTTTTTTATTTTTCAAAAATTTATTAAATTATTTTCTATAATTAACTTAACTATGAAATACAAATCTTTATACAGAAAATATCGTCCTCAAAATTTTCACGAAATTATCGGTCAAGATCACATTATTCAAACCCTTGATAATGTAATTTCTTCAGAAAAAATAGCGCACGCTTTTTTATTTGCAGGGCCTAAAGGAACTGGGAAAACTTCAACAGCTAGAGTTTTTGCAAAAGCGCTAAATTGCAGCCATAGCGAAGTTAGAAGTCAAATCTGCGAAAGCTGCCTCAATCAAAATAGCGGTGATATTATCGAAATGGATGCTGCATCAAATACAGGTGTTGATGAAATTAGAAATTTAAAAGAAAATGTTGATCAGCTTCCATTTGAATCTAAATACAAAATTTATATAATCGACGAAGTGCACATGCTAAGTAAAAGTGCATTTAATGCTCTTTTAAAAACCTTAGAAGAACCGCCTTCTTATGTAATTTTTGTTTTAGCAACCACTGACGTGCAAAAGGTTCCAATTACTATCCTTTCAAGAGTTCAAAGTTTTAACTTTAGAAGAATCTCTGAAAAACAAATAGTAGCCCAACTTGAAGATATATTAAATAAAGAAAATATTTCATTTGAAAAAGAAGCGCTCATGCTAATCGCTCAGCTTTCAAGCGGAGGCCTAAGAGACGCACTAACTATTGCTGAACAAATTTCAAATTTTGAAAATAACAATATAACCAAAGAATCAGTTAGAAAAAACTTTGGAATAGCGTCTAACGATGAAATAATTCAAGTTCTTAATGATTTGTATTCAAAAAACATTAGCGATGTTTTAAAAAAACTTAACGACTTAAAACTTTGAGGAATTGATCCGTTTTTATTTGTATTAAATTTAATATCACTTGTTAAAGAATATTTACTATTTAGAAAAACTGGTGATGATTCATTTTTAAATTATTATTCTGAAAAAGAATTAAATGATTTAAAAATAAACGATAGCTTTGCTTATCGAGTTTCTTCATCTTTATATGATTTATTAATAAACGTAAAAAGAACTGAATATCCTTTTGAAATAATAGAAGTTAGCTTTTTAAAACTTCTTGATGAAAACGATTTTATAGCAATGCAAAACGAAGAAAAGCAATTCAAACAAGATTTTCTTTCATCAATTAAAGAGCTTCAAAAAGAAACAAAAGAAAACAAAGCTAAAAAAGAAATTAAAATCAATCTTTTTGAAAATAAAACTAGCTCTTCAACTAAAGAATCAAGTGACACTATCAATATAGTTAACCCATTTGAAATTGATTTAGGTTATTTAGGTGAAGATGAAAAAGATGAGCCTAAAGCGCAGGTAAAGCTTGCTAAAGAAATTGATTTAAATTTTGCAACTTGAGCTATTTTTATAAATAAACAAAAAGATAAAGATTTAATTAAAAGACACGAATTTCAACTTAAAGATTTTTGACATTCTGTAAAAGATAGCGCGCTTCAAGAATTTCAATACTTTAAATCAGAAATGATCGATAGGCTACAAGTAGTGGCATCTAGTGATAGTTACATCGTTTTTAACATTAAAAACGATCCGGCTTCTGAAAAATATAAGCCTTATTCACCTAAAAAATTAAAAGAAATAACAGATAGTTTAAATAATAATAATTATTCTTATTTTCTTCAAAATTTTTCAGAACTAGCCTTTGGCGGATACAAGCACATCTTTTTCATTTCTTCATCACTTAAAAATGAACTTATGGCGGCTAAAAAAGACTTAAATGAGAATTTTGAGAACTTAGCTTTTGATAAAATAGAAAAAGATAATTTAAAAACTGAAAACAATTTAGTTTTTAAAAAGAATTTAGAAGATTTAATATTTAATAAATTTGGTTAGGAAGTAAAAATGAATGCAGAATTTCTAAAAAGAATGCGTAAAATTCAAGCAGAATACGAAGTAAAACAAAAAGAAATCGAAAAAAAAGAATTTGTTGTTGAAAAACAAGGAATTACTTTAGTTATGCTTGGAACTTTTAAATTAAAAAGTTTAAAAATTGATGAAGCTTTAATTGATCCTGAAGATAAAGAACTTTTAGAGGATTTAATTTCACTTACATTAAATGAAGCCATTGATTTAGTAAACGAAGAAATCGATAAACTATCTCCACAACTTCCTGGCGGACTTTCAGTTTAATGTTTAACTTATCATTAATCGAAGAATTTATTACAAAAATTAGAAAAATCCCAGGAATAAGTAGAAAGCAAGCTGAAAAAATCGTCGCTTGAATTTTATATTCAAAAGACGATGAAATCTACGAGCTTTCTAATTACTTTAAAAAACTTAAAGATAATATTTCTTTTTGCAGTTTTTGTAATATTCCACAAGAAAATAATAATTGTTATATTTGCAATGACACTAGCCGTGAAAATAAATTATTGGTAGTTGAAAATCCACTAATAATAGAAAAGCTTGAAAAGCTTTCTTTATTTAAAGGCAAATATTTCGTTTTCAAAAACTTAGTTAAAAATGAAAAATCACTTGATAAATTTTATTTAGATTTATCCAAACTTTTAAAGTATTGCAAAAATTTTGAAGAAGTAATTTTTGGAATTTCGCCAACGCTAGAAGGCGAAGTTACAACTAACTTAATAAGAAAAGAATTTGAAAAATTTCAAATTAATTCATCGCAGCTTGCTATTGGAATTCCAATTGGAGCTTCAATTGATTACATGGATGAAATCACTTTAAAATTTTCAATAAAAAATCGTCAAAAATAGGAGAGAAATGTTTATCACTTTTGAAGGTCTTGATGGTAGTGGAAAAACTACTGTTATAAACGAATTACTTAAAAAATTAAAAGATAATTTTAAATTTTTAGATTACGTACTAACTAGAGAACCAGGTGGTAAAGATATAAAAGAATCAGAAAAGATTCGTGAAATGATTCTTGATTCTGATTTAGAATTTTCTCCAATCACAGAAGCGCTCTTATATACTACCAGCAGAAGAATTCACATTGACAAAGTTATTCTTCCAGCGCTAGCTCAAAATAAAATAGTTTTCTGTGATAGATACTACGATAGCTTTTACGCATATCAAGGTTATGGTAGAAATCTAGGAATGGAATTTACCAAAACTTTAACCGAGCTTGCTGTAGGAAAGACTATTCCAAATTTAACTTTTTTCTTTGATATTTCTCCATTTGAAACTAGAAAAAGAAGAAGTGAAAATAATTTAATTAACGATAGACTAGAGCTAGAAGATTTATCATTTCATAATAGAGTTTATGAGGGTTATTTAGAAATAATAAAAAATAACAAAGAAAACCGTTTTGTAGTAGTAGACGCTACAAAACCAGTTAACGAAATTGTAGATTTTATTTTTAATTACTTAGTTAAACATAAAGATTTTGTAAAATTTTTAAAGTAAGCTATGATCGATTTAAAAATATTATCTTCTTTAAAAGAAAAAGCCATGCAAAATACTTTGCATCACTTTTTTTTACTTAATGGTAATCATCAAGAAGTATCTAAAGAAGATATTTTAGAATTTTTAAATTCAATTAATAATAATCAAAGTTTGAATTCACTAGAAGATCTTCCTGAAAATATTATTTATTTTGATAATAGTGATGAAATACTAAAAAAAGAAGATTTTTTATCTGCTATTGAAAAATTTTCATTTAAAAATAGTGATGAAAAATCATTTTTGATTATTAATAATTTAGAAAAAACATCTAATGTTGTTTTAAATGCAATTCTTAAAACAATTGAAGAGCCTAGCGATAATATTTACTTTATTTTTACAAGTAAATATTTATTTAAACTTCTTCCTACAATAATTTCTAGAGCTTTTGTAATTAACGTTTCAAAGGTAAGCCAAGATCAAATACTATCGCATTTATCTAGTGATAAAAAATTTGATGAATTTGAATTTTTTATTTCATATTTAGCAAAAAGTTTTTATCAAGCCGATGAATTTAATAGTAAATCTTACAAAGATTTTACGCAAAAATTTATTGAAGTTTTAGATTTTGCGCTATATGAAAACATTTATAAACTTGCTTCATTTTTAAATGAGCATATTGAAAAAAATTCAATTAAAAGTGAATTTGTAATTGAGTTTTTAATTCTATTTGCAAAAATAGAAATTTTTCAAAATAAAAAAACAGAAGAAAATAAGTATTTTAAAAGTCTTTTTGGGTTATTTGAAAATTATAAAGATGCAGAAATATCTTTTTATTTAGTTATAACTTATATAGATACTTATTTAAATAATAATTTAAGAAATAGTAACTATTATTTAAATAAGCAAAACTTGATTTTAAATATACTATCTTTATATGAGTAAACTTTATTTAATCGGAACACCAATTGGTAATTTAGAAGACATCACTTTAAGAGCTTTAAATAAACTTAAAGAAGTTTCAATTATAGCTTGTGAAGATACTAGAGTTACTTATAAATTATTAAAGCATTATCAAATTGAAGGTAAGAAGTTATTTTCTCATAATAAATTTAATGAAAAATCTTCTGCTAAAGGATTAGTTGATTTAATTTTGCAAGGTAATGACATTGCACTTGTTTCCGATGCTGGAATGCCTTTAATTTCAGATCCTGGTTTTGATTTAATAAAGCTTTGTAAAGAAAATAATATTCAAATCGAGCTAATTCCAGGAGTTTCGGCAGTAACAAGTGCTTTTGTTTTATCTAATTTTTCAGATACATTTACATTTTGTGGATTTATCAAAGATAAAACCAACCAAAGAGTTAATTATTTGAAAAACTTAACTCAAGGAACTTATATTTTTTTTGTATCGCCACATAAAATTGAAAAAACGCTAGAAGATATAAATTTAGTATTTAATGGAAATGAAAAAATTTCACTTTCTAGAGAGCTAACTAAAAAGTTTGAAAAAACATATCATGGATCAGCGATAGAGGTATTAAATACTTTAAAAACTAATTCAGAAATCTTAGGAGAATTTACTTTAGTGCTTCATATTCCTAAGGTTAAAAAGGCAAAAATTTCTAAATATTAACGCATATAAAACGTTGATATTTTTTTATAAATTTTTGTGATACTCTAGGCCATGTTGTTGTATAATATGTAAATCTTAACCAAACATAATAAATTTAGAAAGGATAAATATGCCTACAACTAATCAATTAGTTAATCGTGGACGTACTTCAAAAGTTCAAAAACAAAATGCTCCTGCATTAAGCTGAAGTTACAACTCATTAATTAAAAGATCTAAAAAAATGCCATCACCATTTAAACGTGGTGTATGTACTCGTGTGGCAACAATGACACCTAAAAAGCCTAACTCAGCTCTTCGTAAATTTGCCCGTGTTAAGCTTTCAAATGGTATGGAAGTTACTGCTTATATTCCAGGTGAAAAACACAACATTCAAGAACACTCTGTTGTTTTAATTCGTGGTGGTCGTGTTAAAGACCTTCCTGGGGTTAGATACCATATCGTTAGAGGTACTCAAGACGTTGCTGGAGTAAATAACCGTAAACAAGGTCGTAGTTTATACGGAACCAAAAAAGACAAAAAATAATAATTAATAAAAATAAAAACTAAGAAAGGTAAAATGTCAAGAAAAAAATCTGCAAAAGTTCGCGAAGTACTTGCTGATCCAATTTTTAACTCAGTAGTTGTTACTAAGTTAATTAATACCATTATGCTTGATGGTAAAAAATCAATTGCGCAAGATATTTTATATTCTGCATTTGATCTTGTCAAAGAAAAAACAAAAAAAGATCCAATGCAAGTTTTCACTCAAGCTGTTGAAAACATTACTCCACAACTTGAAATTAGAACAAGAAGAATTGGTGGAACAAACTACCAAGTTCCAACTGAAGTTTCTAAAAGAAGAAAACAAACATTATCTCTTAGATGACTTGTGCAATATGCACGTTTAAGAAATGATAAAAGCATGGACCTTCGTTTAGCTAACGAAATTATCGATGCTGCAAATAAAACCGGTGGTGCTATTAAAAAACGTGAAGATACTCATAAAATGGCAGAAGCTAATAAAGCCTTTGCTCATTTTAGATGATAGGCGAGCATGGCAAGAGATTACGATTTAAAAGATTACCGTAATATCGGAATTATGGCTCATATCGATGCCGGTAAAACCACTACTACTGAAAGAATTCTTTACCACACTGGTAAAATCCATAAAATTGGAGAAACTCATGATGGTGTTTCACAAATGGATTGAATGGAACAAGAAAAAGAACGTGGAATTACCATTACTTCAGCAGCAACCACTGCTTATTGAAAAAATAAAAGAATTAACATAATCGATACCCCAGGACACGTTGACTTTACAGTTGAAGTTGAACGTTCTTTAAGAGTTTTAGATGGTGCCGTTGCGGTTTTAGATGCTCAATCAGGAGTAGAACCTCAAACCGAAACAGTTTGAAGACAAGCTACAAACTATAAAGTTCCTAGAATTGTTTATGTTAATAAAATGGATAAAGCTGGAGCTGACTTTGAAGCTGCAGTTGCTTCTGTTAAATCACGTCTTGGAGGTAACGCTGTTGCCATTCAATGACCTATAGGATCTGAATCTAATTTCAATGGAATTATCGATTTAGTTACCATGACTGCAACTACTTATAATGGAGAATCTGCAGAAGAAGAATTCCCAATGGAAATTCCTACTGATTTACTAGACGTAGCTAAAGCAAAACGTCAAGAATTATTAGAAGCTGCAGCTAACTTTGACGAAGAAGTTATGATGATGGTTTTAGAAGGTGCAGATGTAGATATCGATACCTTTAAAAACACAATTCGTAAAGCAACTTTAACAAGTGAATTCTTCCCAGTTGTTTGTGGAACATCATTTAAAAACAAAGGTGTTAAGAAAATGATTGACGCGGTAGTTGATTATCTACCTTCACCTTTAGATATTCCACCAATTAAAGCTTATTTAAATGACCAAGAAACAGATGTTGTGGCTACCGACGATGGTGAATTTGCAGCGCTGGCTTTCAAAGTTATGACCGATCCTTTTGTTGGATCACTTACATTCTTTAGAGTATATCGTGGAGTTTTAGAAAAAGGAAGCTACGTATATAACTCAACTAAAGAACAAAAAGAGCGTATCGGACGTATTCTACAAATGCACGCTAATAACCGTGTAGAAATCGACGAATGTAGAGCTGGAGATATCGCTGCCGCTGTTGGACTTAAATTCACCACAACTGGAGATACTCTAGTTGGTGAAAAATCACCTAAAGTTGTTTTAGAGAAAATGGTATTCCCTGAACCAGTTATCTCTCAAGCACTTGAACCTGAAAGTAAAGCAGCTAACGAAAAACTTTCACTAGGTCTTCAAAAATTATCTGCAGAAGATCCTACTTTTAGAACATATACCGATGAAGAAACTGGTCAAACAATTATTTCAGGTATGGGTGAGCTTCACCTTGATATTATTGTTGACCGTCTAAAAAGAGAATTCGGTGTTAAAGTAAAAGTTGGTGCGCCTCAAGTTTCATATCGTGAAACAATTACCAAATCAGCTGAAGTTGAAGGTAAACACATTAAACAATCAGGTGGAAAAGGTCAATATGGTCATGTATGACTTAAATTTGAACCTAACCACGATCAAGGTTTTGAATTTATAGATAAAATAGTTGGCGGAAAAATTCCAAAAGAATATATAAAACCAATTCAAAAAGGTCTTGAAGAAAAAATGGCAGTTGGAATTCTTGCCGGATATCCAATGATTGACGTTAAAGCGACATTATTTGATGGATCATACCATGATGTCGATTCATCTGAGTTAGCTTATAAAATAGCAGCTTCAAAAGCTCTAACTAAAGCTAAAGATTTAATTGGAACAGTATTGTTAGAGCCTATTATGGATGTTTCTGTAGTTGTTCCTAGCGATCACATGGGTGATGTAATTGGTGATTTATCACGTCGTAGAGGATTAATAAGCGATCAAGAACAAAGAAATGACGGAGCTGTTATCGTTAGAGCTAAAGTTCCTTTATCAGAAATGTTTGGTTATTCAACAGAACTTAGATCAATGACTAGCGGTCGTGGTACATATCAAATGCAATTTGATCACTATGAAAAATGTCCTAAAAATATTTCAGATGAAATAATCAAAAAACGTAACATTCAAAACAAAGACGAAGAATAATAATTTATAAAGTCACCCTATGGGTGATTTTTTCTTCAAAAATTTGATAAAAAAACACATAAAGTGCTAATCTTAAATAACAATACATATACAGGCTACATCTTGAGTTTCCAAGTTACAATCTTTTAAAAAACGAATACATCTACGGTATAGTTGTATTCGTTTTTTGCCTTAAAAATTACTAGAACTATTTCTCTAGTATGTTGTAAAATCACTATAAATTTTGTTTAACTCTTTGTGCTAAGGAACTAAATTATTTGTAATTTCTGATACTACTTCATCATTTACTATTTTTGTGTGACAATTATGAATTTCAAAGCATCTAAAAATTTATTAATTTTAATTTTTTGCACTTCGCCATTTCTTTTATTCCCAACAATGAAAAGAAAATAATAGCAAAATCAAAAACGAATTATGTTTTTGATTTTTTTCACACAAATATAGTGATATTTGTAAAAAAAGTTAATTATTTAATATAATGAAAAAAATCAAAGTAATTTCAAAGGATTTAATATTGAGTTAATTAAAAAAGGATATATCAATATTTCTTATAAAAATGATGCAGAATTTGTGCAAGAAAAAATCCTAAATGGTTTTAATCATAATGTTAATTATGATTTATTAAATAAACTTAATTTTGTACCTAAATTTTTAGGTAGCGATAAAAAATTTATAAGGTGAGAATTTATTGCAAATAATAAATTTAAATTTAATGATTCAATTATTAAGGAAGTTGCTAATAATTTAAAACAACTTCATAGCTCAGATTTAAAATTTCAAGAAAACTTTATGCACAAAAGATTAGAAGCATTTTTAGAAAATATTAAAAAATTAGATAGATTAAATGATATTGTGCAAAAAAGTTGAATATTATTATCTAATAGACTTAAAAAATTCAGATTTAAGCACACCCATTCATAATGATTTATATTTTCAAACATTTTATTAACAGATGAAGAAAAAGTGTATTTTGTTGATTGAGAATATGCTTCAATGGGTAATAAATATTTTGACTTAGCTCTTTTTGTTTGTGCTACTGATTTAAGTGTTGAAAATGAAACAGAACTTCTTTTACAATACAAAGATGTCAATTTATATGAGTATTTAAACGAAAAACTTGTGGCTTACTTTTTTATTTGCACTTGAGCAATAGCTAAAAATGAAATTCCAATTAATATTAAATATTTCTTAACAAAATTAGAAGATTTTTACAACTTGGTTGTTTATTTAAACAACTTAAATAAAAAGCAAATTGAACAAGTTTTATTTTTAGATCTTGACGGAACAACACTTGATACTCATATTAATGGAAGAAGTTCATCAACACAAAAAGTTAGAGATTTCTTAGGGCACTTAATTAATTTAAATACTTTATATGTACCTTCGACAGGACGTGGATTAAATTGAGAAACTAAATTAATTGTTGATGAACTTGGATCTAAAAATTATATTTTAGGTAATGGTGCACAAATTGTTTTTAATGATGTAGAAATTTTTGCCAAGCCAATTAATTCAGATGTGTTTGATAATATTTCTAAGCAATTCAGAGCAAGTGGAGCAGTTGCTCTTATTAATTTTAAAGATACTGAAATTAGTTATTGTTCAAATGAAGAAATTAAAAAACAAGCAAATTTCTTTTACAACTTACAATTTGCAAATAATGATTTTGAAATTGAATCAAAAGTATTTAGAATGTTAATTTGACATTTTAAAAGCAATGTTTCAAGAAAACTTTTCAAAACTTGAAGTGAAAAATATCAAAGTCAAATTCACATTACTAAATCGGGACCTAATGATAATTTCATTGAAATTACAGATGCAAAAGTTTCAAAAGGAATTACTAAAAAACTTTTTGCCACATTAATTAATAATTCAAAGGTTAAAACAGTTCATATTGGTGATTCAATGAATGATTCTACTGCTGTTGGACAACTTGATGAAGTGATTTCAATGAAAAATGGATCAGAAGAGTTTAAAAAACTAGCAAATATTGTTAGTGAATTTAATAATAAAGATGAAGGTATAATCAATACAATTAAAAAGTATTGTTTTTAAAATGAAGAAAATTACAAAATATTTACTTTGATCAATTGGATCAATTTCCGCTTCTGCTACATTAGCTGGATTAACATATTATTTACTTAATAGAAAAAAAGATTCTATGTATAAAATTCCGGTTAAAGATGTGTCTAATTTAGAGAAAATAAATGTTTTAAGTAATGAATTGTCCAAAAAACAAGCAGAAATATTGAATAATCATTTATATAGTGATGAAAAAATGACTATTTTTTATAATAGAAAAATACCAAAAAACATTGAATCACATTATTATATTGTGAATCTTTATAAAAAATCATTATTTCAAAAAAATAGCATAGAAAAAGAAATGTTTAAATTATTTACATTTAGTGATTTATCAAAAGTACCGATTGTTATATTTGACAATTATTTATATACATTTTCTTTTAATGAAAATATGAAAAAAGAAAGTTTTATAAATGATATTAAAAGTTATTTATCAAAGAATTTAGATGATAAAAATAATTTTTTTACTATTAAAAACTTTGGAGGAATAACGATAAATGATATAGCAAATATGAATATAAAAATTTATGTTGCATTAAAAGAATTGGGTCTTAAAAATATACTTAATGAATTTGATTTTTTAAACAAATTAAATTATCTTAAAAACTATCTTTTAAAATGAATTAGAGAAACAAAAGATGAATATGAAATAAAAAGAAGTTTAGAGTTTATTTTAAAAATAAAATTAATTTTAAATGATAAATCATTAAATTCAGAAGAAGAAAAATATTTAAGCGAGATAGAAAATGAGATTTTAAAAGAGATAGAATCAGTAGAAAATTTAAGCGTTTCGCAATTAGAATTCATATGAGAGTTTTTGAAAATATTTAAGTTTTATGATTTTAAAACCAAAGAAGATATTGTAGTTATTATAAAAAATAAATATAGTAATATATTCAACAATATATTAAATAAGATGGAACCTAGAAATATTTTTATGTTTTATACTTTTTTTAAAGAAGAATTCAATTCTATTGATAATGAGAATAAAAGAATGTTTTTTGAAAAATATTTAGAAAAAATAAATGTTTTTTATGATTGAGATTTTTTTATTGCATATTCTTATACTTTATTTAAAGAAAGTGATATTTCATTAGTTGAAAAATCAATAGATAATTATTTAGATTTTATTTTAAATAAAAATGATATGTTTTGAGACTTAAATAAATTAATTAATCTATTTTTTATTTTAAAAATAAAAATTGAAAATAATTTGTTATTTAACAAAAAAGATATTATAAGAAACGTTCTATTAAATAATTTAAAACAAGACAAAAATATTTTCAACATTTTACTTAACGTTGCGAATTTATTTCTTTTAAAAAAAATAGATAGTAATCTCGAAATTGAAGTTTCTCAATCATTAATAAGAGAAATAGAAAAAATAATTAATAGGAATGACATTATAGAAGATATAAAATTTTTAATATTATTTAAGAATTTAGCAACTTTTTTAGATGTTGAAGTTAATTGAAAAGAATTATCAAAAAAATTCAATTTTATTAATAAATATAATTTTTTGTTTAATATAATAAGTGAAGAAAAAGATGTGTTATTAAACGATATTGATAATTTATTTGATTTATATTCTTTAATAATAAATAAATGAAATCAAAGTTTAAAAAATTTTTAGCAAGTTTTGGAATTTTATCAGCTATGATTGTTGCGCCAAGTGCAATAATAGCATCTACAGTTAATAAGAAAGAGGCAAATGCATTTTTTGGTAAGAAAACAGAAATGATTTGAATACAAAAGGGTGAGAAACATGTAGATGTAAATGATTATAAAACTTCTCATGATGGTAGGGTTTGAGCGAGAGACTATTTTTGAAGTAGTGATGAAGTATTTTGAAGAGGGGTTGCTGAAGCAAGAGTAGAAAGAGTTTTATTTGATAGTACTTTACCTAATAGAGTTGTTTTAGGAGTAGAGACATGAGTTGAAGGTAGTGGTAGACCAAGTGTATCTTCTTCAATTGATATTAGTCAATCTAGCGGTTTAGAGGCAAGTTTAGGAATATCTTCTAATCCAACCGAAAAAGGAAGAAGTTTTAGTTATGTTTTTGAAGACACAAATACAAGTAGTGTACATTATTCATATTCTGGACGCATATGATCATGAAGCTATGTTGGTATTTCTACAAATCCCTTTTTAAAGAAAAGAATAAAGTAGTTATTGTTGATTCTATGACTGATAATTCCTATGAGTATAAAAAGTATGTTTCCTAATGCTTTGAATTTAAATAAATAATTAATTTATGATTAAAATATTTAACTTAAACAAAAAAATCAATGATAAAAAGATTTTCTCAAATATAAATTTAGAAATACCAATAAATAAATTAACTTTTATAATAGGTCCTTCTGGCGTTGGAAAATCAACTTTATTAAATGTATTAGGTGGCATTGATAAAGAATATGATGGAACCATTGAATATAATTTTAATAATATCTCTATAGATCCATCAACTTTATTAAAAAACAATTATGTAGATTTTATTTTTCAAGATTATAATCTTTTTGAAGATTTAAGTGTAGAAGACAATCTAGTTTTTCCATTAAATTTTTTAGGACATAATTTAAGTAAAGAAGAAATAATAAAAGTAATTAATGAATTAGGTATAAAAGAAATTCAATTAAATGAAAAAGTGAAGAATTTATCAGGTGGTGAAAAGCAAAGAATTGCTATTGCAAGAGCTATATTAAGAAAATCTGAGTTTATTTTAGCTGATGAACCTACTGGAAATTTAGATACTAAAAATAGTGAAAATATTTTTAAAATATTGTCTAGTTTATCGAAAAAAAGATCTATTATTGTAGTTTCTCATGATTTAGAAGCGGCTAAAAAATATGGTGATTATATTTATGATTTAAAAAATAATGAATTATTAGAAAACAAACCAACTTGTAATGAGTATTTATTTAATGATATAAAAAATAATTTAGGCAAAAATAATTTTTGAAATAAATATAAACCATTACTTAAGTTTTCTTGAGCCGGAATTAAAAGAAAGATTATTTCTTTTATTTTAATGATTTTTCTTATTTCTTCAACATCTGCTTTATTATCAAATACTTATTCCTTGCATAATAATTCTCAATTTGTTTCTACAAAATATTTTAAAGAAACAAATTCTGATTTTATAGAATTAAAATATCAAACTTATTCAACAAATTTAATTGATATTAAAAAAATTGATGAATTAAATAATAGAATTGGTAATTTATCTTCAACTTCATACTATTCATATTATCCAGAGTGAAGAATTGTTGCATTAACTAATAGTGATAAAATATTAGAACTAAATTTTAATGAGATTGACAATTCAAGTTTTTGAACCAATAAATTAGCAAGTATGAACATTATTGGAAAAGCAAGTTTAGATGTAAATGAAGTTATTGTTTGAAAAAAAGATGCTGAAAAGTATAATTTAGATTTATACACAAATAATGAATTAAAAATAGATAATGGAATAATTTTAAAGATTGTGGGTATTGTTGATTATGATGATATGATAGATTTATCTAATTATTATTCCTATATAAAGAATAATGAAAAAATAAATATATTTGTTAGCACAGAGACAACGAAGAAAATTTCATTAGAAATAAATAAAAATTCAAAATTTAGTTTTTCTATTCTAAAATATATTGATGATGAAAATGCTATACAAATTGCAAATTCATCAATGATTGATTATGATGAAAATTTAAACGATAATGAATTTACATTGATATCTCCTGTAAAAAAACAGTTAAATATCGGAGAAAAATATAAAATTCATAGCGATTTTCATATTGATATGGATTTAACATTAAATAATTTTTTAATAGATAAAAATTCTGAAAATACTAAAATTAAATTTAGTAAAAAAACATTTGAAAATTTTAAAAAAATATATTCAGAGTACATAAGTGGATATCCTAATAGTCTTTTAATATATTTTAATAATGCTGAAAATCTAAAAAAATCTTTAAATTTACTCAATGATTTAGCTAAAGAAGATTCAAAAATAGTAATTCATACAAATTTTGCTTCACTAGGTAAAATGATTGTTGAAAATAGTAAAGATACAACAAAAATTATTCTTATTTTCGCTATTTCTATATTTATGATTTCAATAATTGCCGTTGCTATTTTTTCACATTTAATAGTTAGTTCTAAATCTAAAGAAATTGCTTTACTAAAATTATTAGGGTTGAATTCTAGACAAAGTTTAATCTATCATTTATTTTCATTTATTTTTGTTACTTTAGTTTCAATTGTTTTTTCTTTATTAATAATGTATCCTATTTATTTAATTTTTACATTATTGATTAATAATTTAGCTTTATTAAAATTTAATTGATTATTAAATGTGACAACATTGTTTATATTTTGATTAGCTATTTCATTTGTTTCATTTTTAATATACTTTTTTGTATCTCTTAGAAAATTTTATGCAAAAACAAATAGACTTCTTAAAGAGAAATAAAAATAAAATACTTTTATTTATTTTATTTTTATTAATATTAGTTATTGTTTTTATTTATTTTTTACTTTTTTTTAGTTAAAATTAATGGCAATTCAATGCTACCATTATTAAAAAATGGTGAATGAAAATTAGCTTTCAAATATGGCCCATACAATCAAAAGGATATAATTATTTTTGAACAAAATGGTGTTAATGTAGTCAAAATGATAGTCGGAAAAGAAGGTGATAAGATTATTATTAAAAATAATAATCTTATCACTAGTTTATTTATGGGTAATTTTGGTGATGATATAGAATTAATAGTTCCAAAAAATCATTTTTTTGTTTTAGGAACAAATTTAAATTTTAGTGATGATTCTAGAGTTTTTGGTTTTATAAACTCTCACCAAATAATTGGAAAAATATTATTTTAATAAAATATAGGGTTAGCCTATATTTTATTTTCAAGTTTTTAATCGATAAAAAATTTAAAAAATGCGATAAACTAGGGTATGTCATTGTATAAGTTAAAGTTAGAGCATCTCAAGTTTCATAACGTGGAACAATTACCAAATCAGCTGATGTTGAAGGTAAATGCATCAAACAATCTGGAGGGAAAGAACAATACGGACACGTATGAATTAAATTTAAACCTAACCCAGATCAAGAATTTGAATTCGTTGATAAAATTTTTAGTGGAAAAATTCCTAAAGAATATATAAAAACCAATTCAAAAAGGTTTTGAAGAAAAAATGGCAATTGGAATTCTTGCCGGATATCCAATGATTGACGTTAAAGCGACATTATTTGATGGATCATACCATGATGTCGATTCATCTGAGTTAGCTTATAAAATAACAGCTGCAAAAGCTCTAACTAAAGCTAAAGATTTAATTGGAACAGTATTGTTAGAACCTATTATGGATGCTTCTGTAGTTGTTCCTAGCGATCACATGGGGTGATGTAATTGGTGATTTATCACGTCGTAGAGGATTAATAAGCGATCAAGAACAAAGAAATGACGGAGCTGTTATCGTTAGAGCTAAAGTTCCTTTATCAGAAATGTTTGGTTATTCAACAGAACTTAGATCAATGACTAGCGGTCGTGGTACATATCAAATGCAATTTGATCACTATGAAAAATGTCCTAAAAATATTTCAGATGAAATAATCAAAAACGTAACATTCAAAACAAAGACGAAGAATAATTAAAGTCAAAAAAATGCAACCTTTAGACAAAACTAAAATTGCATTTTTTTCTTATTTTTTTATAGAAAAATATGTCTATCGAGTCTTTTTCTAATAACAAGTGTTGTTGCCAGAAGTATTAAAAAGAAAAGAAATTGCATTATAAGAGGGAAATATATTCAAATATCAAATTCTTTTGAAGAAATATAAAACTTGAAAATTAATGGCAATGTAACATAAGGATTTAATAGAGAAATTGATCAAAGAAAATTAACACTTTTTGCATATTCTACCGTTATATCTTTTTCTAAATAAAAATTAAAGTCAGCACCATAATGTATTCCTAAAACATATGAAACAAAAAGCATTGCTAAAAATAAAATTTTTATTCATACACTTGTAAAAGTTAAAAATAATGTAAATAAAATTGAAGCAATAAAAATACTAATGCAGCCAATTATGTATGTTAAAAACCTGTTATTAAAATTTTCAGTAAAACGGCTTTGTGGAATTTGATATGAATAATAATGAAAAATTTCATTTGGATCTAGTCTTATTCCTACATCAGGTTCTAATCCTGATCTTATTTTTTTTGCATCTTGAAGTCAGATATTAAATTTAAAAATATAATCCATTCCTAATATTCTTAACAAATTAATAATTAAAAAAATTAAGAACCAAAAAATAACTAAATAAAGACCAATATATCTAAAAGTTTTCTTATTTCCATTTAATAAAATAATTCTTTTATAATAATCACTTTTATAAAATATTTTTAAATAATGAGAAAACATAGAAACAGGAATTATATAAATAAAAATTAAAACAAAATATAAAAAATAACCTTGTTGATAAAAAGCTAATGAATAAAAAACTTTTTGTTCTTCGCTAGTTGGAATTCCTTCTATTGTTCCTGGCTGACTTTTAATAATTCAATCGACTTTTCCAGGATGATTATCAGTTGATCAGTTATTGTAAATAGCAAAAAACGAAACTAAAATAAAAGAAAAATAAAAAATTGAAACAATTAAGCAATAAATTATAGGAAAACTAAATTTTCTAAAAAATATTCTATAAAACATTTTTGAATTTTTTATTGTCATGGCATTTTAATTATATATTGAATTTTTATTTTTTAGGTATTTATTATATAATTTAAGTGTACATGAAACATTATGTACGAATAATTTGTTAATTAATTAATTCTATAACTAAAGAAAATAATTCAAAAATAATTAGTTATATAATTAATTAATAGAAAAGTTAAAGGAATAAAATGAAAAAGCTCAAAAAATTATCTCTATTGGTGTTTTCATCAATGGGCGTTTTTTGCCTTTTCTCCGGCAATTCAAAGCGAATTTAACGCTTCGAATAAAGATAACAATTCTAATTTAGAATCAAAATATGTGGCAAGTAGTGCTAATGTAGATTTTCAAAATTACGAACCTCAATACGCATTTTCTTTGCCTGTTAAATCATATGATTACGGTGGAAGTGTTTATCATTGACATAATAAATATTTGCCAGAAAGAATTTATTTTTCTAAATATGCTGATAATTTTAATTCTAATAGATTCACATTAGAAGATAGAAATAAAATTCATGAAGAATTAAATTCACAAAATTTAGTTGAAGGGAATCCAAGAATAACATTTTTAGAATCTCCTATTAATAATAATTATTGGGAAGGCTTGGTAGATTTTAATAATAAGAAATATTTTGATAAAAATATTACTTTTGTAGGTAGCAGCACTCAAAATACTGGAACAATCCATCGAAATTGATGGTTTTACGGTCCAACACCTTCAAATCATGCAACGCTTGTTGGCTCAATTGCAGCTGGATTAGATGGTGTAAATCCTTACTTAGATAAATTTTCTCTTGTTTTAAATTCAACAAACGGAACATGGCAAGAATATAACTGAGTAGAGGCCAAAAAAACCGATATTTTAAATATGTCTTATGGTCTTAAAGCAAAGTTAGGTAGATATAAATACGATTCTGATAGTCATGATGTTACAAAATTAGCATATGAAAATAAAGAATTAATTATAGTTAGATCCGCTGGAAATGATGGCGCTGAAACTGATCCAAACAAAAGATATATAAATGGAGGAAGCTTAGCATCAAATATTATTGTTGTTGGTAGCAATAATAGATATGGGCATAGATCTTTTACTTCTAATTACGGAAGTTATACCGGCAGACAGGTAACATTATTAGCCAATGGTGAATACTATTTTAATAATAATGAAGATGGATATAATAGTGGAACAAGTTTTTCTGCCCCATTTATTTCAGGAATTTTGTCTTTAATGTTAAGAAAATACAGAAACGTTTATGATTTGGGTCATAATAATTTAATTGCGCTATCTACACTAAGCGCATCTACATATAATTCTGGTTCAAATATTAATGAAAATGGCGCAGGGACTTTTGATTATAAAAAAATTGGTCAAGCTCATGAAAATTTAAAATATTTTGAAATTAAACATTCAAGCAACTATTCTAGAGGAAGATTGAATTCTTATGCAGATTATGGAAATTGAATTCAAGTTAAAAGTTTTTATGCTAAAAAAAGGCCAAGTAGCAAGAGTTGCTTTATCTTGACTTGAAGAGCCTGTTGATAATAACAGCGAAAAAATACATGATTTTGATTTAGAGTTAAGGGATTCTAAAGGAAATGTAGTCGCTTCTTCTAGGTCTTCTACGCGAAATATAGAATTTATAAGAAAATTTTTAGAAAAAGATGATCAATATTATGTTTACGTAAAAGCGTTTAAACCTTTAGAAAGACAACAAGTCGAAGAACTAGCCTTAACACATACGTTAGGTGCAGATTAGTTATGTATCTGATATTTGGTTAAATATTTAAACAAAATATCAATTTATTTGATATTTTGTCCTAAATTATCATTCCCAGTGCAACACTCTTAAATAGGGTGTTGTTTTTTATAAAATTGAAAAAAGATATAAAAAAAGATCCCCAGCAAAGGAATCCAAAATGAATTATAACACTAAAAAATATTCAAGATTAAATTTAGAAAAAAGATACCAAATAAGTTTTTTATTTAATGTACAAAAAGAATCTATTTCCAAAATAGCACAAACATTAAATATTCACAAAAGTACTATTTCTAGAGAATTAAAAAGAAATTTAGATAATTTTGGTCATTATTTTTGCGAAGTTGCACAACAAAAAACAAATTTAAGAAAAAAATATAGGTCTTTATTTAAACATCATTGAGCATTAGAAAATGAATTTGATCAAAAATTTCAAAAATATTACAACAAAAACATTCACGGTGTAAAAGCTACTATTAATAAAATAAAAACAGAAAATCCAAAAATGAAAACTCCTTCATTTCAAACAATTTATAGGTGAATAAAAACTACAAAATGAATTTTTAGACCAAGCAATAAACTTCGTCAATATTACAAAAAAGGTGGGAAAAGAACTAAAACAATTTCAAGGTTATTAGATGTAAACAAATATGTTTTACCTATTTGAGCAAGAAGAAAATCAATAAATACAAGAAAAGAATTTGGACATTGAGAAATGGATTTAGTTATCGGTAAAAAAGCACATAAAAAACAAAATCTTTTAGTTATTGTTGAAAGAAAATCAAGATTAGGTTTAGCTATAAAAGTTGTTTCTAAAAATCCTTTTGAAATTCATAAAAAATTAAATATGTTAATTAAAAAATATGATTTAACAATAAAATCCATAACAATCGATAACGGAATTGAATTTGAAAAAATAAGTATTTTTGGAAAACAAAAAGATATTCAAATATATAGAGCAGAACCTTATGCTTCTTTTCAAAGAGGTAGCAATGAACATTTTAATGGTTTAATAAGAAGGTTTTTTAAAAAAGGAACTGATTTTAATGATGTTTCTGATGATTTATTAGAAGATGTTGTAAATCAAATAAATGAAATGCCAAGAGAAATTTTTAATTGAGATAATTCTAAAAATTTATTTTTAAAAGAAAAACTCAATCATAATAAAGAAAACTTTATATAATTGAGTTTTTATGTTGCACTAGAAGTGAGAATTTGGGACAAAATATCAATTTATTTGATATTTTGTTATTTTTAAAATAAAAATTATGCAAAATTATAAAAAAAATTCAACAAAAATGTTTTATAGAATATTTTTTAAAAAAATGTCCGTACCAATTGCATATTCTCTTATTGCAATTTTTATATATTATTTTTTCTTCACTCTTTCTTATTATTATGTTTCTCAGCAATTTTCTGTACAAAATTTTTATGAACGTTTAAAAGACGAAAACTCTTTTGATTCAAAATGAATTTTCTTTCGAATAAATTTATCATTTAAATTTTTCAGATATGAAGATTTTAATTTTTTCGTTTTATTGTTTTTTTATTTTTTACCAATACTTATTTGAAGTTATTATTTAAGGCTTTTTTATAAAAGTGATTATTATAAAAGAATTATTTTATTAAATGGAAATAAGAAAACTTTTAGATATATTGGTCTTTATTTAGTTATTTTTTGGTTCTTAATTTTTTTAATTATTAATTTAGTTTCTTTAAAGCCAATTGATTATTTATATAAATATTTAGCTTGAAAAGAAGGTGGCGATAGTAATTATAAAAACTATGTAAAATGAATTCCATGATTAAACCCCTTTATTCTCGACGATAGCAAATTTAAAAGAGAAAATTTTCCCTATAATGGATTTAAAATTGAAGAAACTAACTTTTTTTACTTAGAGAATAAATTTTTCACCCACATATTTTTAATGTTCTTGTCTTTTTTCACAGCAATAGCATTTGTTTCAGTTTCATTTTATATAAATAAATGAATTTTATATTTAATTTATTTCTTAACACTTGTTTCACTAATATTAGATAGTTCAAAAATTTTAATGGTTTTCTTTCCTTATGATGAAGCTTATCAATATATTGGTTCCGAACTAAAGTTCAAAAAGTTTTTGGTAAAAATTCCGTTTTCTTTTTTTAATCCTTATTCTTTATTAGATGTATTTGCAAGTTTTCATTTTTTGTCAAAAAAAATTACAATAAATTGACTTTTTCCTGTAATTTTGATTTCTATATTTAATTTTTCAGTTTTAGCATTTTCTGCTTGAACAATGAGAAGAAATTTTAAATATTCATTTTTATAAAATAGGAGAATTATGAACAAAATTTTAATAGTTCAAAACTTAAATAAAACTTATTCAAATTTTTGAGGAAGAAGAAAAAAACAAGTTTTAAAAGATTTATCATTTGATCTTTACAAAAGTGAAAAGTTAGCAATCGTTGCAAAAAACGGAGCCGGAAAAACAACCTTAGCTAAAATTATTAGCGGATATATTGGTTACGAAAGCGGAGAAATAAAATATAACTACGAATTTACTTGATCTCCATACGAAGAAATATTATTAGAGTTTCAAGAATCACATAATATACCTTTTCATTTTGTTGGAGAACTTATAAATGATTATAAAGTTCGTGGAAAAGAACGTTTAATTAGTAAAGACTACGAATCATATTTATATGAAAAACTTAACATTAAAAAATTTAAAGGTAGAAGGTTTTCAAAGCTCTCTGGTGGTGAAAAACAAATTTTAAAACTTTATTTAAGTTTAATAGTTAAAACTAAAATACTGATTTTAGATGAATTTACTTCAGCGCTTGACTTTGAAAATAAAAAGTTTGTAAGAGAGATATTAATGGAATATCTTGAAAACTTTGACGTAACATTAATTCTAATTTCTCATGATGCCGGAGAAATTAGAAGAATAGCGGATAGAATAATTGTTTTAAGAGATGGAAAAGTATTTAACGAATTAAAAGACATTAAATCTAAATTCAAAAATGACGACGAAATTGAAGAAGTACTCAAAGAAAATATTGAAGATATTGCAGCAACAAATTTAAATAAAAGTAATACATTTTTAAATTTCAAAAGAAAAAATAAATAGAAATAAATTTAAAAAAACATAAAATATGAAAATTATTTTATGTCCCCATATTGTAAAGTGCAAGTTACCACTTACAATTTAATAAAATTGCCGATTTTTAAAAAATCGGCTTTTTTTTATTAGTTATTATTTTTTCTTTTTTAAGTATTTGTGAATTTTGTTTCTTGGTACAAATTCTTTAGCTCTGGTATATAGTGGCATATCTTTAGGAATTGGATTTCATAAATATTTGTTTCAATTATATTCATGAAACATTTCGTTTGGATGCTCTCAATTTTTTAGAAATTTTCTTCAAGTTAGATTTAATATGTTTTAAACTTTTCAAATTTCAAGGTCATTAATTTTTTCAAAGTTAGTGCTTTTTTTGAAATATCTTCGAATGTATTTATTGATATTTTAGGTAGTTACTTTTTGATGTGAAGCATAAGGATGAGCTTTATAAATATAAATTTTAATCTATATCCTATATAAAAAATTAAGTTAGATTTTCAGCCTTGATCTATGGTAATGGATTTGACATTAAATTCAATAGCCTTTAACTAAATTTAAAAGTTCTAGATTAATGTTTCACGGATTTTTAGTCATTATTTTTTTAATTAAAACAAATCTGGTGAGTCTTTCTTGGAAAACTAGTAAATGAGCTTTAGTTGCTCTTTTGCCAACGATTAAATCCGCTTCCCAGTGGCCGAATTCTTTTCTTAATCCGATTTTAAAAGGCCTAACTCAGCGTTTTCCAACAAGCCGCTCTTGGAGAGATTTTTGCCTTTTGCCGCCAAATACATAAATTGCTTCTAAGTAAATTTTTGCGATTTATTTTTCAAATTTTTGAATTAATTCAATTGTAAATCGTTTTAATTGAAAGACATTTAATGCTATAGTTACGCTTGATAAATTCCACAGTCCTTTCAACTGGAATTTCCTTGGCGTTATAAATTTTTAAGAATTTTTCTTTAAATTCTTGGAATTTATAAATTTCAGATTTAAGTTTAAAGTGGTTTTTTAGTGAATTCTAATGTCATGTTTTTCCCCAAGCTAGCTTGGCATCATAACCATATTCACTTGAGTTTTTCTAATTTCTTTAATCAATGAAAAATGACAAATTTCGAGATCTTTTGCTATTTTTCTAAGAGAATAATTAAAGTTTTGTAACAAGAATTCAATTTTTCGCAAATATCATAAGAAATTCGTCTATAATTTTTAATGGTTATATATAAATGCTCTCTTGAGAGCATTTTTTTCTTTAGTTGTGAGTTTTTAATAAAAAAATTTCCAAAAAATTTTAATATTTTTTTGAGAGTGGTAACTTGGAAGTTACAATGTGGGAATCCTTTTTGTATATTAGCAAAAAGAATTTTTTAGGCATTATTTATTTTTTATTAAATTTTTATCCATTATTTGAAGTTCAAAGCTAAATTTCTTATATTTAAAAACATAAACTAAATTTTTATCAATTTTATAATTTAATTCTTTAACTTTGGTTTCGAAATAAATACTAGGAAAGCCAAAAACTTTTCCAACCTGGATTTGTTTTAAAGTTTTTTGATTTAAATAAATATAAATTTCATCAGTTAATTTTAAATAAATTTCTCTTTTATTTAAAAGTGATTTGTAATCAAGTCTTAAATTGTTGTTGTAATATTTTTGGATTTGATTAAAAACTTTAAATTGATAATCACCATTTAATGATAAATAAATTGGATCATTAGTTTTTTTTATATATTTTAAAAAATCTTGGTAATTTTTAAAAGGACGATAAGCTCATTTAGTAAGAGACATTGTCCAAATTGATGGCTGATATCATCAACCATTATCCATTACGTTTAATTTATATTTTTTAATTTTTTCTTCAAAAGTTACATTAGTTAAAGAATAAATAAAATCAGCAATTCCTGAATTATTATTGTCTAAATTAGTTACTTTTCAAGCTATTTTTTTTAATTCTTTTTTAGCATTTAACATAGCAACAGGATAAGCTACATTTTTTAACATTTCGATATCATTTTCTTGATCACCTATTGCTAGAGCGTTTTCTAAAGATAAATTAATATCTTTAGAAATATCTAAAAGAGTTTGTCCTTTTGAAATATTAAGCGGCATTATATCGATAACATCACTTTGTGATCTTAAATAATATAAATCATTAAATTTATTTAAAAACTCTTTAAGTTTTAATAAGGTTTGCTCACTTTGTTTTTGAGAAATTACTAAAATTTTTAAAAAAACAAATTCATCAGGTTTTTTTTCTAAAAAATCATAGAGTTTTTCTAAAGCAATTTCTTTGTAATTTCATTTATATTTATTATCGCTTTGAATTTTGGGATAAATTCTATTTTCAAATCAAGGTGGATTATTGTAATTAAAACCATACATAGAATTTTTATGATAGGTTAAAAAGTCAATTTTATTTTCATTTAAATATGAAGCGATTTTTTTAAAACTTTCTTTAGGTAGATATCCCATTACTTTAGTTTGATTTAAATTTCTTCAATTTAAATCAACCATAGCACCATTAATACCAATAATTGCATCTTTTAAATTTAAAGCATCATAGTATTGATGGTTCATATAATTAGGCCTACCGGTTGCTATTATTACCTTTTTATTATTTAAATGCAAAAAGTTAATTGCATTTAAATTACTTTCAGAAATTTGGTTTTTATCATTTAATAAAGTTCCATCCATATCAAAAATAAATGCATGAATTTTATTAAATAAATTATTTTCTTTGGCCATAGGTAGCGTTTTTTGAATGTTTTCTATCGTAGTGTTTTTGGATTAATTCATTTTGAGCTGGTGTGACTTTTCCTCATGATGCAAGTAAAGTATTAAGAGCCATTTTAGCAACAGTTTCTAAAGTTAAACCGATATTAACAGCGTCAATAGGATCTTTAAAACTTCAAGCAAAAGGACCATGTTCTTTAACTAAAACAGCTGGAGTTGCTTTGAAATCTAAATTATTTTCTTTAAAGTGCTTGATAATTTTTAATCCAGTATTATGTTCGTAATTAGACTCAATTTCTTTTTTGCTAAGAGCTTTTGTACATGGAATTGGTCCATAAAAATTATCAGCATGAGTTGTTCCATAACATGGAATTTCTTTGCCAGCCTGAGCAAAGCCAACAGCATTAATGCTATGAGTGTGAATAATTCCTTTGATTTGACTATTTTCTTTATATAAAAGGCTATGAGTTGGAGTATCAACTGATGGATTATATTTACTTTCGTAGATATTATTTTCTAAGTCAGTAACTACCATATCTTCTCAAGATAATTTTTCATAAGAAACGCCACTTGGTTTTATGACCATAAATTTGCGATCTTTAGTAATTCCTGATACATTTCCTCAGGTATGAATTACTAGGTTATATTTAACAAGTAGCATATTAGCCTCATAAACTTGTTTTTTTAAATCTTGTAATTCTTTATGGTATTTTGATGGGATTTTATTCATTATTTATTTTTATTTACTTCGTTTCATTTTTGATAATAAAAATCTCTAGCTTTAGCTATTTTTTCAACTGCCTGATTAAAAGTTTCTTCTGGATTGTTTTTAGATCACATTTCTATCATCATTGGTTGATTTAGTTTATGTTTTTTAATTATTTTTAATAAATAATTAAAATCAACTGAACCCTGTCCAAATTCAATATCTCTAAATTTACCTGGCAAGGTATCTTTAAAATGAAATGCAACTATTTTATTTTTAGCTAAAAGAAATTCTTTTTCAAGATTTTCTTTTTTGCATCATTGGTAAATATTACCTAAATCTGGATAAATAGTAATATAGGGCGAATTTAGTTTTTCAATTCAAGGCATAATTCTTGAATTAAGTCCCATAAATTCAGTATCCATAACCTCAAAAGAAAGCATTACCGAGTATTTAGCAGCTAATTTTAGAGCATATTTTAAATTTTGATAAAAATATTTTAAGGTTTGGTTATCGCTTTTTTCATAATAAACATCATAACCTGCCATTTGTATGGTTCTAATGTTTAATTTTTTAGCAAGTAAAATGGCTTTTTTAATAATATTTCTTGAAGTTTTTCTAATATTTGGATCATGTGATCCAAATGGATATTTTCTAAGACCAGATAAAGTCATTGAATTAAAAGTGAAGTCATTTTCAATTAATAAAAGCTGCACTTTTTTAATTTGATTTTTAGTCCAATTAAGTCTAGCTAGTTTTTTATCTGTTTCATCTACTGAAAATTCCATAAAATCAAAATTAGCTTTTTTAGCTATTTTGATTTTTTCTTCTAGCGAAAATTTTTCATTTATGGCTTTTTCATAAATTCCAAGTAATCTATCAGTATTTATTGATTTCATCTTTTAATTCTTTAGCAGCTAATTCAGGATTTTCTGCGCCATAAATAGTTCTACCTGCAATAAAAATATAAATTGGAATACCTTTAAAAAGTTTAATATCTTCTTTTGTAACTCCACCAGTAACTGTAACTTTAAAGCCCATATTTGCTAGCTTTTTAACGCTATCTATATCGTTTTGGTTTCATTTAACTCCACTAGCTTGTAAATCTCTAGAACGATGTCAAACAACTTGTGGGACATTAATTTCTTTTCATTTTTGAACTTGATCTCAAGTAAAATTATTTGTCATTTCCATTTGCACTTCATTTAGAGGCGAAAAAGTTTTTGCAATTTCCATTGTGTCTTTAATTGTAGGAATTTCGGCAGCACAAATGCAGGTTGTAAATCTGGCTTTATTTTCAAAAAACATTTTTCCAAAAATTTTTCCAGCATCTGCTATTTTACCATCGGCAACTATGATTTTATCAGGAAATTCTTCAGCTAGAACTTTTATGGCTTTTTTACCTTGAGAAGCAATTAAAATAGTTCCAACTTCAATAACGTCAATGTATTTTTTCGCTTTTTTTACCGCTAAAATAGCGTCTTGAATTTCTCAAAAATCAAGAGCAATTTGTAATAAGGGTTTATTCATTTTTTCTTTCTATAAATATTTGGTGTAATCAATTTTAGAAATAAAATCAATTACTTGCTCTTTAGTTTGAAAACTTGCTATTTTTGCAATATTTTCAGGGCTTTCAAAAATAGCAACTAGTTGCGGGATAGCTATTTTTGTATGAGTTTCACCATCAATTGCTGCCACGCAAACAAGTACGCTTACTTTAACGTTATTTTCAAAAACAACTGGATTTTTTAAAGTAACTAAAGAAAATCCATTACCAAAAACGCTATCACTTGTTCCTGAAGCATGCGGCATGGCAAAGCCATCCATTATCACGTAATAAGGACCATATTTAGCAGTTGATTCTAAAATGTTTAAGTAATAATTTTGGTTAATTATTTTTGCTTTTTCTAATAGATTTGTTGAAAGTTTAATTGCTTCTTGTCAATTGCTAGCTTCTTGTTGGAGTAAAATTGAATCATTTTCAATTAAATTTTCAAGAAAATTTAATTTCCTTGACATTATCTTCCTTTTTCTTTAGCATCAGAAAGTGCTGCTTTGATTTCGTTAACATCCATTACGTTTTTTAAACCATAAACTAAAACTTTATCGTTTTTGATTTCTGATACAAAATTTTGTGTGCAAAGCACTACGTCAAAATTTGGAACAAAACTTTTCCCTTGACCTAAACCTAATGCTTCTACATTACCTTGAATATTTAATTCTTTCATGGCTTGGGTTACTTTTAATTTGATAATCATAGAAGTACCCATTCCACTTCCGCATATACATAAAATTTTCATTTGTTTCCTTTTTATTTTATTTTTTAATTTAAGCAGCGTTTTCTTGTGTTTTTAATAAATTTACATTTATTTTAAAAAGTTTTTGCAAGTATGTTTTTTTGTATTGACGATTTGAATCCACTATTTGTGAAACAAATACAAGAGCTAAAGGAAGTACAATAGCAAAAACAATTATTGCAAGTGGTTTTGCTCAAGAACCAACTCCAAGACTTAATCCAAAGAAGAAGTTTCAGTCAAACATTCCAAGGAATCCAGTTCTAAATGGAAGTGAATCAGCTGAATTTATAGCAACAGCATGGCTTTTTAGGGCAAATATACCAAAAGCAATTATAAAAATTTCTAAAAATCCAAATATAGCTGGTACTATTATCGATGCTTTATATCCTCCTGATGCATTTGCAAATACACCAATTGAACCAGAGTTAAAAAATAAAGTTATAAAAAGTGGAATTACTATTGGAAAGTTTCCGTTAGTTCCTTTTGAAATACCAATTAATATTCCAACTGCTACAAATTGAGCAATAGTTCCAGAAGCAAATCCATAAGTTACAGAGTTCATACTAAAACCATATGTAGCAGCAACGTCAACTGCAACTACAGAACCTGAAACTAGTTTTTCTGAAATACCTTGAAATGATTGTTGCAATTCAGTAACAAACATTCTAACTCCAGCTTGAAGTACTAATATTGAGGCTACTATTTTCATTGAACCAAGTAAAATATTTATCACTCAGAATTTAGCATCAACATTTCACTGTGAATACACAGGGTTTATTGCTCCATCTGAATTTACAAATCTAATTGTATTAACTGTATTTGGATCATTTGAAGGTAGTGAAGAAAATTGAGCGATTAAAATTAAAACCAAAAATAATATAAATATTAAAATAGTTTGAGTAAAAATATTATCTTCAAATATTTTAATTTTATTACTTATTTTTTTAGTTTCTGCTGAATCTTCTTTTCTACCAAAGAATCTGCCAATTCCATAAGCAATTGATAATCCGAGCATTTGTTGGTGGCCCACACAAAATCCAGCATTACCTGTAATTGCATCTGAACCTTTAATTGTGGCACTAGAACCAATAGATCAATATAGTCCAAGTAATAATGAACTAATGATGATGATTCCAAAAATTTGACCTGAATTTACTTCAAGTCCTTGTGTATAAAATAAAAGGAAATACACAATAGGAACAACAACCGCAGATTGTTGAAACATTACATGCCCAGTAAGCATAATTGAATGTGTATTGGTATATTTACGAAGCATTACCATTACAATGTTTACAAAAAATCCAAGTAACATTGCATATGCTATTCAAGCTTCATATCCAGCATTAAGATTTTTTAATCACGCAGCTGAATCATTTCATACAAAGTATGGATCAAGAGGAACAACTGAAGTTCCTAATTTAGAGATAGCACTAAAAATTGGTCTAGCTAAACCAATTAAAGTCCCAGCTCCAATTTTAAGCATAATTACTCCGATCATAGCTTTAAGCATTCCAGAAAAGGAATCAGTAAAGTTACGACCTAAAATTAAGTAACCAGCAAAAACGACTGTACCGATTAAAATTGTTACAGATCCCATGAAGTTTCCAACTAATACATTATCAACAAAAAATGTAGTAGCTGCTCCAAAAGAATCATTATAAGCTCCCATTCTTACAGCATAGGTAATTCCTGCTGTAAGAAAGAAAACTACTAACACAGCAATTAATCCAATAAGCGCTTTAACGTTTATTTTCTTTTTCACAATATTATTTTCCTAAAATATTAATTTAAATTAAGTTCTTTTTTTAATTCTAAAACTTCTTTTGATACTTTTAAAGGATCAAAGTTTCTTTTTTCATCAAAGGCAAGAACTCTTTTTGGATTATTTACTAAAATATCAAAAATTGCCTCTTTTGATACACCAACTTGTTTTAATAAAGGCAAGAATCTATCAAATAAATATGCTAAACCAAAAGTTTGTTTTCCTTTTGTTAGTCCATAATTTCTTTGATATAAAATTCTTCCAGCATCAAGAGAAAGTGTGATATGTTTTTGAAGTCCTTTATCAACTAAATATTTAATATTTTCAGCTAATAAAGAATCTGGATAATATTTGACTCTATCAGGACCATCAAAACATAAAGTAACTCCAGTTTCTTTAATTACTTTTTCATAGTAATATTTATCTGGATTTTTGTTTAGATGTGATATTTGAATTTTATCTGGATTGGCTCCAAAACCAATTAAATGTTTAGCAACTTCAAGTGCCATTGTTCCTAGTTGAGTGTGCACTAAAATAGGACAACCAGTTAAAATTGAAGTTCTAGCAGCTACTTCTAAAGCTTTTAATTCAAGCCTATCAATTGCGCCATAACCAGTTCCTGCTTTTATTATTCCAGCTTTAGCTTTTGAACGCTTAACTACAGGTCCATTGTAATTATATTCGTCCATACCTTCTTCAATTTCGGCAACGCACATCTTAACAATTTCTTCAGTTGGGACAACCGCTAGCCATGAAGAATATTTGTCATAAAATTTTGCTTTGTGAAAACCAGTTGACATAATTACGTTTCCACCTAAATTTTTAACAGCATTTGCTATTTCCAAAGTTTTTAAAACGTCACGACCAACATTTGGTGGATCCATAGTAACTATTGTTGAACCACCTCTGTCAATGAATTCTTTGAATTCCTTAATTGAAGCATCAACATTTAACATTAAAAAATCAATGTGTTCTTCAACTTCAGGTCCACCATTTTTAATAAAATGATCGTGGCAATCAGTAATACCTAGTTTTTCAACTGGAATATCACCTAAAACTGTACGAGCAAATTTATTTTCCATAATCTCCTTTTTAATAAATATATGCCTAAAAATTGGCCTTATATAAAATAATTATACTTAAAAAATAAGCCATTTTTTAGGCGTTAAAGCAATTTTTTTGTAAAAAATTTACAAAAAAATTAATGTATTTATTTTATTTTGTATAATATCAACAAATTTAATGTAAATTTTTTACAAAATTTCAAATGTAATTTTTAAAAAAATTTAAAAAATTTTTAATTTTTTATGAAAAAACAAGAAAAATCTCAAATATCTCATCCAATTTTGCTTAATAATTCTAAGCTTATAAATTCAGAAAATAAAGTTTTAGAATTTATAAATGGATTTCAAGGAGAAGTTTTTAATTATTCAATAGAAGATTTAGCTAAGCTTGCAAATGTTTCAACTGCTACAGTTTTTAGATTTGTTAGAAAATATGGATTTAAAAATTTTAAAGAAGCTATTATTTTTATAAATAAAAATTTACAAAAATTAAATGAAAAATATCCTCTTTCTACTTCGCAGGATAATAATATAAGCACAATAGTAGCAGGTAATAAATATGTTCTTGATAATTTATATACAAATGAATTGCAAAAAATAATAGAAAAAGCAGCCCAAATAATATACAATTCAAAACGTATATTAATTCATGGAGCTGGTAGCTCAAAGAGAATGGCTGAAACTTTAGTTTCAAATTTATATAAAGTTAGTTTAAATGTCATTGCTCATGATGATTTTCATTTGTTTTTACCAGTTTTAGGTAATGCTACAACTGAAGATGTTTGTGTTTTATTTTCTGATAATTTAAATTCGCCTGAAGCTGCTTTTACAATTAAGCAATGTAGAGAGAAAAAAGTTCAAATAATATTAATTACTTCAAAGAAAAAAAGTAATTTAATAACAAAAAATGATGTTGTTATTTTATATGAAAAAATTACTTCTAAACATTTAAATATTCCACTTTCTTCAAAGTGATCACAACTTTTAATTGCTGATTTACTTTTTGAGAACCTTTTGATTTTAGATAGCAATTTAAGAGAAAAATTAAATAATTCAATCCAAATAATAAATAAATGAAAAGCAAATTTATAAATTTTAAAAAGTACCTACAAAGGCACTTTTCCCACATTGTAACTTGGAAGTTACAATGTGGGAACGAATACGCCTTATTTATAGATGTATTCGTTTTTTTCTTCATTACAACTTGGAAACGCAGGCTACTTTGCCTGGATGATTATCTGTAGATCAATTATTATAAATAGTAAGAAAAGAAAACAAAATAAAATACAAATAAACAGTAAAAACGATTAATGAATAAATTATATGAAAACTAAATTTCTTAAAAAATATCTATAAAACATTTTTGAACTTTTTCTTGCAAGCATTTACTAATTATATATTTATTTTTTCAGCTTTTTATTTTTAAAATAAAATAAAAAAACATAAAGAGACGAATCTGTTTTATGTTTTTTTATTATTTATAAAATTAAAGGAAAAGTTAAACGAAAAATTCGAAAAACTGTTTGTTGCATAGCAACTTTACTTTCATTTAAAATATTGATAATTTAAAAAATAAAAAGAAAGTAAATTTATTTTGCTTTTTAAAGCTGTAAAATTTTACCAAAAAAAATAAAATAATTAATAATATTTTTTTAAATTAAATAAATATGGAAAATAAATATATTTTAGGTCATAGAGGATACTTTGATAAAGCTCCTGAAAATACAAAATTAGCTTTTGATTTAGCGCTTAAACATAATTTTGATGGCGTTGAACTAGATATTCATTTAACTAAAAATAATAAAATTGTAATAATTCACGATGAATCTATTTTAAGAACTACAGGTGTTGATTTAGAAGTTTATAAAAATAATTACGAAGATTTAAAAGATTACAACTACGCATTTTATTTTAAAAACAAAGTAGAAAAACAAAGCTTAATGCTTTTAGAAGATTTTTTAGATTTATATTTCGATAAATTTAAAATTATTAATATCGAAATTAAAACGGATAAAATTCATTATTTAAATATCGAAAAGCTTTTATATGATTTAGTTTCTGAATATTTAAACTTTGAAAATAAAATAGTTTTCTCGTCATTTAATTTTCAAAGTTTGATTTTACTTAAAAAAATAAATCCAAATTTAAAACTTGGTTATTTATTTGATTCAATGGAAAGTCTATTAAAAATAGAAAAAGATTTAATTTTAAATACTTGCAACTTTTTACATCCAAGTTGAAAGCTTTATTTAAAAAATAAAAAGGAATTGATATCTTACAATCTACCTTTAAACCTATGAACTATTAGATGTTTTGACAAATTAAAAATGTTTTATAAAGATAGCGACATTAATTTTTTAATTTCAAATAAAAAATTACCAAATTCTAAATAATAATTAGTTATTAATTTAACCATAATGTTAAAATAGTTAATAATGAAAAATAACGAATTTATAACAATTAAAGGGGCTAGAGAAAACAATTTAAAAAATGTTTCACTATCTCTTCCTAGAAACAAGCTAATTGTCTTTACCGGACTAAGCGGTAGCGGTAAAAGTTCACTTGCATTTAATACCATATACGAAGAAGGACGTAGAAGATACGTTGATTCTTTAAGTAGTTATGCAAGAATGTTTTTAGGTGGAACCAAAAAGCCCAACGTTGATTCTATAGAAGGGCTTTCTCCTTCGATTTCAATTGAACAAAAAACAGTTCATAATAATCCTCGTTCTACTGTTGGAACTATTACTGAAATCTTTGACTATTTTAGACTTTTATTTGCAAGAATTGGAATTCCACATTGTCCTACTCATAAAATTAAAATAACAGGACAAAGCTCTAAAGATATATTAAATGAAATCTATAAGCAACCTGAAAATTCTAAGCTCATAATTTATTCACCAGTTGTTGATTCTCAAAAAGGAACGCATCAAAACCTTTTAGATTCTCTTATCAAAGAAAATTACTTAAGAGTAAGAATTAATAAACAAATTTATAATCTTGACGAGAAAATAACTTTAAATAAAAACAATAAACATTCTATTGACATTATTGTCAATAGAGTTGTTTTAAATGAAAATAATTACAATAAAATTGCAGAATCAATTGAAATTGCAACCGAAAAATCAGATGGAATAGTAATTGTGGAAAACTTAGATTTAAACAAAGAATTTATGTTTTCTAAAAAACATTCTTGTATTCATAAAGATTTTTCAATGCCTAAAATTGAAACTCGTTTATTTAGTTTTAACGCTCCTTATGGAATGTGCGAAGACTGTAAAGGTTTAGGAATTCAATATAAAGCTGACTTTGAGTCAATAATTCCTGAAATGTGAAAAACCCTTGAAGATGGAGCTATTAAGTATTTTGAAAATACCGTTAATTCCATGAATATGGAATGACAAGAATTTAAAATAATGCTTAATCATTATAAAGTTCCTCTTGATGTTCCAGTAGATGAGCTTAAAAAAGAATGAATCGAATACATTAAATACGGAACTAAAGTCGAAGATGAAAAACTTTCATATTCAATAACATCAGTTAACGGCAATACCGTTAATAGATATGGGTATATTGAAGGTATACTTGATAAAATAGAAAGAATGTATTATGAGACTTCATCAGATCGTACTCGTGAGTATCTAAATAAATTCATGGGTTCTTTTACATGCGGTAGCTGTAAAGGAGCAAGGCTAAATAAAAACGCGCTTGCGGTTTGAATTAATGGTAAAAACATAAATGATTACATTCAACTTTCAATTTCAGATTGTTTAATTGAAATCGAAAATTTAGTTGAAAACCATTTAACAAATCAAGAAAAACAAATTTCAAATTTAATTACTAAAGAAATAATTAATAGGCTAACATTTTTAAAAAATGTAGGGCTTACCTATTTAAATTTAAATAGAGCGGCCGAAACTCTTTCAGGTGGTGAGGCGCAAAGAATAAGACTAGCAACTCAAATAGGATCAAATCTAACTGGCGTTTTATATGTTTTAGATGAGCCTTCTATAGGACTGCACCAAATCGATAACCAAAAGCTAATAAACGCTTTAAAGAAAATGGTTGATTTAGGTAATACTCTAATAGTAGTCGAACACGACGAAGAAACCATGTTTGCAGCTGACTACCTTGTAGAAATAGGCCCCAAAGCAGGGCTTGAAGGTGGCGAGATAGTAGCTAGCGGACCGCTAGAAGAATTCATTGAATCAAAAGATTCAATTACTGCTAAATATCTATCAGGTAAAGAAAGTATTGAAATACCTAAATCAAGAAGATCAGGTAATGGTAAAGTTATTTCAATATTAGGCGCTTCTGAAAATAATTTAAAAAATATTGATGTAAATATTCCGCTTGGAAAATTTATCGGAGTTACTGGGGTTTCTGGATCAGGAAAGTCAACTCTTATAAATGAAATATTTGTAAGAAGTTGAATGCAATCTGAAAACCTAATGGAAGGAACTAGACATAAAAAAGCTAAATTTAAAGGTTTTAAAAACCTTAAATTAGTAGATAAGATAGTTTCAGTTAATCAAAATCCAATTGGTAGAACTCCAAGAAGTAACCCAGCAACTTATACAAGCGTATTTGATGATATTAGAGATATATTTGCAAATATAGAAGAATCTAAAGTTAGAGGTTATCAAAAGGGAAGATTTTCATTTAACGTTCCAGGTGGAAGATGTGAAAAATGTTCTGGTGATGGTTTTATAAAAATTGAAATGCATTTTTTGCCTGACGTTTATGTATCTTGTGATGACTGTGATGGTAAAAGATATAACAAAGAAACGCTTGAAATTAAATACCACTTTAAAAATATATCTGATGTTTTAGATATGTCAGTCGATGAGGCTTTAAAGTTTTTTGAAAATAAAATAAAAATCACTGAAAAACTAAAAATTATGCAAGAAGTTGGTCTTGGTTATATAAAGCTAGGGCAAATGTCAACAACTCTTTCAGGTGGTGAAGCGCAAAGAATAAAGCTGGCTACTTATCTGCAAAAAAAACCAACCGGAAGAACTGTTTATGTTTTAGACGAGCCAACAACAGGGCTTCACATTCACGACGTTAAAAAACTTCTTAAAATTCTAAATAGAATAGTAGATAACGGTGATACCGTTTTAGTAATAGAGCATAACTTAGATGTTATTAAATCTTGTGACTATATAATTGACCTTGGTCCTGATGGTGGAGTTAACGGTGGAAAAATAGTAGCATCAGGAACTCCTGAACAAGTTGCTAAAATACCGCATTCATATACTGGTCAATTTCTAAAGAAAATTTTAAATTAAAAAGTGCAAATTGCACTTTTTTTAAAACATTCCACCAAGGCCGCCCATGCCCATTCCTGAAAGTCCCGATAAATTTCCTGATTTAATTTTTTTAGACATTTCATTCATTTTTTTTGCCATTTCATCAAAGTCATTCAGTAACCTGTTAAATTCTTGAACGCTTCTACCGCTTCCTTTGATTACTCTTTCTTTTCTAGAAGCTTGTTTTAATAACTTTGGATTTTTTCTTTCTTTAATTGTCATTGAAGAAAGAAGAATCTGATAAGTTTTTAATTTCTTTTCAGCGCTATCGATTTTATCTTCTGAAATTTTATTGGTTAAATTACCAGGCATGAATTTTAATAATTTAGAAAATTTTCCAAGTTTATTAATTTGTGCAATTTGTTGCATGAAATCATCAAGATTCAAATTCCCGCTAAACATTCTTTCCATCATGTTTTTAGCTTTATCTTCATCGATTACATCTTGTGCTTTTTCAATTAATGATAAAACATCACCCATTCCAAGAATTCTATCGGCCATTCTATCTGGATAAAATAAATCAATGTTTGAAATTTTTTCACCAGTACCGATAAATTTAATTGGAAGATTTAATATAAATCTAATAGAAAGCGCTGCTCCACCTCTAGCGTCAGAGTCAAGCTTGGTTATAATGCTACCACTTAGTTTTAATTTATCGTGAAAAGCACTAGCCACGTTGATAATATCTTGTCCACTTAACGCATCTGCTACAAATAAAATTTCTTCAGGAGATGCAATTTGCTTAATGTTTCAAAGCTCTTGCATTAATTTTTCATCAATTGAAAGCCTACCAGCAGTATCGATTATTATTAAATCGTTTTTATTATCTCTAGCTTGTTCTAGCGCAGCTTTTACGATATCTTCAGCAGGAGTATTTATTCCCATTTGGAAATAATCCATTTGCGCGCTTTTAGCTAGTGATACCAGCTGATCTATAGCAGCAGGACGGTAAATATCAGCAGCTACTAGTAATGGACTTGCTGCCATTTTTTTCTTTCTTAGATAAAATGCAAGCTTGGCTGCTGTTGTAGTTTTTCCAGATCCTTGAAGACCACACATCATAATAACGGTTGGCTTTTTATCTAGCTTGATTTCTTTAACTTTTCCACCTAAAATAGAAACTAATTCATCGTGAAAGATTTTAGTCATTTGCTGTGATGGGTTTAGCTTTCCTATTATTTCTGATGAAAGAGCTTTTTCTTTAACTTTTGAAATAAATTCTTTAACTACTTTTAGGTTAACGTCAGCTTCTAATAAAGCTAATTTAATTTCACGAGTTATTTCTAAAATATCCTCTTCTTTAAGAAGAGTTTTCTTAGAATATTTTTCAATTGCTTTTTGGAAACGTTTTTCTAAAATATTAAACATAGATATATTCTATTTGACTTTCTGTTATTTTTTAAACTTCATTTTATTTTCTGTTTTGCTTAAAAGACGCTTAATATTTTCTCTATGTTTTCAAAATATTAGCGCTGCTGCAAATAGATAAATTATTATATTGACTCAAAACTGCCCAAATCCACTTGTAGCATATGATAAAACGCCTTGCGACATTCACGGAATAGAAATAAAACCTATCATTATTAAAGTAGTTAGTAAGCTTGATAGTGAAACGTATTTTGTTTTAAATAATAGTAAAAAGAAAAATACTCCAGCGATAGGTCATAGCAATACATTAATAGAAATTAGTAAGCCCACAGTAGCCGCTACGCCTTTCCCACCTCTAAATTTAAAATATATCGGATAAGCTTGCCCAATTTGAGCGGCAAGCCCTGCTATTAAAGGAATATAAAAATATAGCTTCGGACTAAATACGAAAGGAAAAACAATTCTTACAAAATAGGTAGCAAAAACTACTTTTAAAATGTCAATAAATAAAATAACAATAGCTACTTTATATCCAAAAACTCTAAAGCTATTAGTAGCCCCTGCGTTTTTGGAATGAAATTCTCTTACATCTTTTTTATAAAATAATTTTCCAACAATTATTGAAGCATTAAGCGAACCTATTAAATATCCAATTCAAAAAATTAAAATATTAATAGCTATTGATAAAAATATTTCCATTCCTAATATAATATTATATATAATATAAATTTAATTGATTATGAGTAAAATTTACCAACCAAGTGACGTTAAAATTGTTTCTCTTCCAGACAAAATTTTGCGTACAAAATCTAAAGATGTAGAGCTTCCTTTAAGCGAGGAAAACATTGAATTAGCCAATAGAATGATCTACCACATTGAAGATTCGCAAAAACCTTTTTCTACCTTTCGGGCAGGAGTAGGAGTGGCTGCTATTCAATATGGAATTCAAAAAAATGTTTTCTACGTTAAATTAACTCAAGATGATAACTCAGTAGTCTTTGACGATGTTTTATTTAACCCTATAGTTACTTTTAAAGGAAAAATTTTAACCGCACTAGCTCACGGGGAAGGCTGCCTATCTGTTCCTGATGAAATTCCAAACCAAGAAGGCCTAGTTAGTAGAAGCTATGAAATCAAGGTGCAAGCTTATAGCTATAGAAAACAAAAACATTTAGAGTTTCACCTCAAAGGTTATCTAGCTATAGTTTTTCAACATGAGCTTGATCATTTAAATGGTAAGTTATTCATAGATAGAATTAACAAAAAAAATCCTTGAAAAAAACCAACAAAAAATATTATTTTAATTTAAGATAAATATATAAGAATATTTTATGAATGATATTAGCTTTCTAATGCGTTTCAAAGATGCAATTCACGGTAGAATTGACATTTTTGTTATTGCTTTAATCTTTTTTATACTTCTTGTTTCATTTGCTATTGGTTTTTGACTAAGATGAAAATTTACAGTTGCAAATATCGTAATAATTCTAGCAACTGTAGGGGTAAGCTTTTTAGTTTCTTTAGTTTATACAAACCATTTAAATAGCAGCAATTTAAGCGAACAAGAAAAAACAAATTACGAACTTTTTAAACCTTATTTTATAACCTTAGCAGCTAGCGGATTTTATTTAGCAGTTAGCTTTTTAAACTTTATTGTAATGATTATTTTCCATTACGTGCTAATAGCTAAAAGAAAGAAAAAAGGTAAATACAAAAAATCAAAAATTAAATTTAGATTTCTATTTGGTTGAAGCGCACTTTGCACAGCCTTTCCTGCAGCGCTTTTATATGCTAATTTAGCATCGTCACTAACCAACGTCAAAGAAGAAGAAAAAACAAAACAAGAAAAAGAAAACTGAAATTTAGATGTTTTATATCGACTATCTGATATTTCAGTTAAATTATTTACCGGTAACAATGGTAAATCACTAAGCGGAGCTTATGATAACAGCTTAAAACTTATAAAGCTTAATGAAATTAATACCGATTTTTCAAATATATTTAAAGAAGTTGAAAACGGTGATAAATCTGCAACAGAAAAATTAAATGAATTTTCTGAAATTTTAGTCTCAGGGCTTAATAACGAAGATGTTCGTTCATTTATTTTTAATGCAATTGAAAATAATGATTCACTAAAACAAATAATTTCAGAAGTTGCCGCTCAAGTTGAAGATTTAAATAAATCACTTCCAACCTACATTGAGAATAGCGATAGATATCGTGATGCATATAACGAAGCCATTAAAAATAACAACACTGAAAAACAAAAAGAAATCGAAAAAGAATATCTTTCTAATTATGCAAATAACCAGTTAAATACAAATGACTTTTTAATAACTGTTAGAAAAAATTTAAATTCTCTTTCAAATGATGCAAGAGGCCAATTAACTGATACACTAATTAATATAGTAAATAAAGAAAAACCAAAATTAAATACATTAGTTAATATTAATTTATTAATTTCTATGTTTTTAGCTAAGAAGTAATGATGAACAATTTAGAAAATAAAGAAAATACAAATTTAGAAGTAGCTCAACGTCCTGTCTATAAAAAAGAAGGTAATTTTAATTCTAAATTAGATAAAAAATACAAAGATCCAAAAAATCAATTAAATTCACTTACATATTCTGTCTTTAAAAAAGAAAGATTTTTATATTCAGTTTATGTTATTTTTTGAAGCATTATCTTTGTTGCTAGTTTAATTGGTGGAGTAGTTAATTACTTTTTAAATACTACCCTAGATTATCAAAATGGTTTAGTTTGATATTTTCTTCTAGCGCCGCTTGCTTTGGTTTCTTTATTTTTCATGATCAAATACGGGCTTGACATTAAAGCTTGAAAACGTAGCGAAAAAATATATAGAGCAAACGTTGCAAACGGACAAGTAGATGGACTAGTTCATTTCAATGAAAAATATAAAAAGTTAATTTTAGCTAACTTAAGAAGAGCTTGACTTTTTGCAATATTTGTAACTTACTTTTTACTTTTTAATTTAGTTGTATTTGGGCTTTGAAAAGCAGGAAATATTGACATTGTTTCAAATAATGCTGATTCTCCATTTCAGTTAAATTTACATCTTGATTTAACTCAATTAATGGATCAAGTATTTAAAGATACTAAGATTCTGCTAATTGTTAATTCAGTTGTATTATTTGCAGCATTTGCACTTTACTTTGCGATTTTCCTTTACAATAAAAATAGAATCGAAAACATTAAAACTCTTTTAGGCCCTGAAGCAAACGAGATAGTTAACACAGTTTATTTAATTAAACAAAGAGAAAACCGTTCTTGAATTATTGCTTATACTATTATGTTTGCTTTAATTGTTCTTCTTCCTCTTACTATTCTTATTGTTTTATTATTTAAGAAAACAATACGTCGTAAAAAATAATGAATCTTTTAGTTATAGTTGACAATAATTTTCAAGATGTTGAATTAACAACAGTGGTTTCTATTTTAAAAAGAAGCCAGCAATTTAATAAAATTGCTTTTTATAATCCATGCTCTAGAAAAGCAACTGGACAATTTGAAATTGTTAAATTCAACAATCTAGAAACTAGTGTAAATTTAAAAGATTACCAAGCTGTATTTGTGCCAGGTGGTAAGGCTTGTTTTTCTTTTAAAGATAACAAAGAAATAATTAAAAAGATAAAGCATTTTTTTGATAAAGATAAATGAGTGTTTGCAATCTGTGATGCGCCAAATGCTTTAAGATATAACAATCTTATTAAAGAGCAAAACTACACTTCTTTCCCAAGCGCTTGAAGTAAAGAGTTAAGAAGTAATTCTAATTATCAAAATAAAGGTGTTGTTGTTTTTGAAAAATTAATAACAGCTAAATCATCATATTACAGCCAACATTTAGCTTTTGAAATTATTAGAACATTGTTTGGCGAAAAAGAATATAAATTGTCAAAAAAATTAGCTAAGGGATAATTAGCTAATTTTTTTCATTCTTAAATAAGCGCACATTGCAATCATTGCACCATTATCAGTTGCGTATTTTATTTCAGGAAAAATTGTGTTTTTGTGAAGATCTTTAAACTTTTCTCTTAGATATTTATTGGCAGAAACTCCACCACCTAATAGAATTGATTCAGGTTTAAATTTATCTATTGCTAGTTTAAATTTTTCAATTAAATAATTAATTGCTACTTCTTGAAAAGAAGCTGCAATTTGTTCAATGCTTTCGTATTTTTTATTATTAAAAGCGTTTAACACTTGTGTTTTAATTCCACTAAATGAAAAATCAAATTCGCCACTAGTTTTAGGCTTTGTAAGTTTTAAATATTTACCTTTATATGATGAATGAATTTTATCTATTACAGGCCCACCCGGAAATCCTAAATTTAATCTTGAAGATACTTTATCATAGCATTCTCCAATTGCATCATCTAAAGTTTCTCCGACTATTTGAAAATCAAATTTGTTTTTAGCGTAAATTATTTGACTATGCCCGCCAGATACTATTAAACCAAGCGCTGGATATTTAATTTCTTTATTATCAATTGCACCCGAGAAAAAATGTCCATCTAAATGATTAATTTTTATTAATGGTTTATTTAAAGCAATGCTTAATGCGCTTGCAAATAAAAATCCAACTTGAAGGCAACCGATAAGTCCTGGTTCTGATGTATAAGCTATGTGATCAATTTTATTAAGATCAATAAATTCCTGTAAAAAGTTTTGCAATATAGCAATATTTTTTACGTGTTCTCTGGATGCAATTTCAGGAATAGTTCCACCGTATTTTTTAAAAATATCAATCTGCGAAATGCTTCACATATTTAATACTTTTCCATCTTCTAAAATTGCAATTGAAGAATCATCGTGTGATGTTTCAATTCCTAAAATTATCATTTCTTATTTCCTATTTGTGGATCTTTAATATAAAGAGCATTTACATCATTTGGATTAGTTTTTTTAAAGCTTGGAATATATTTTTTTAAATTATTTGCCATATCTAAATAATTTAAAAAATCAAGTTTTGTATTTTTAGATAAGTATTTAACTGTTACAGATTTTAAAATATCGCCAGTTTCTAAAAACTTATTTTTACTAAAAAAATAAATTTTATTTCCTTGTGCATCTACTTTAAAAGTTTTTCTAGTTTTATTTTGAATCATTAATAAATCAAAAGTATTTGCAATATAAAAATCAATATTTAGTAACAATGCTAAAGTTTTTAAAAGAACAATTGCAGATCTAACGCCAGTGAAATAACCAGGCCCAACATTAGTATAAAGCTTTTGAATTTGACTTACCTGCAAGTTATTTTCTTGAAGCATTTTCTGAAATTCGTTAACTATTAAATTAACTTTTTTTACTTCGTTTTCATAATATGATTTTCAAATAACTTTATAGTTATTATCAAATAAAACAAGTAAAAAATCTTTGCTGGTTGTATCTAAAAATACATTCATTATTTAACTGTAACTAAAAACTTTCTTTTATTAATTTCATCATTAAAACTTTGAATTTTAATTAAAACAAAATGCTTAAATGGCAATTTGAAAAGATTGCTTCATTCAAGAACTACAACGTTATCTTCAAAATACGGAATAAATTCATCAATATGACCTTTATAGTTATATAAATCTAAATGAATAAGTCCATTATAGGTTTTCATAAAATTAAAACTAGGTGAATTAATGTTTTCTTTGATGTTTAGTCTTTTTGCTAAATACTTAACAAAAGTGGTTTTACCAGCACCTAATTCGCCTTCTAGTAAAACTATTTTTTTTATTTTAATTTCGCTAAAAATTTCATCTAGAATTAGATTTATTTCATCTTGGCTATTGATTACAAATTCTTTTTTCATATAAGATGTAAAAAAACCCAAAATTGGGGGTTTTTTAATTATTTTGTTCTAATTTCTTTTAAACGTGCACTCTTACCTTTACGGTCACGCATGTAGAATAGTTTTTTTCTTCTAACTTTGTTAGAACGTAAAACTTCAATTTGAGAAATTGAAGGCGAATTTGTTGGAAATGTTCTTTCAACACCTACACCGTATGAATATTTTCTAACGGTAAACATTTCTCTTGTACCTGATTCTGATTTTTTAATTACAAGTCCTTCAAAAATTTGAATTCTTTCTTTTTCTCCTTCACGGATACGAAGGTGGACTTTAACGTTATCACCAGTTTTAAAACTTGCTAAATCAGTACGTAATTGAGGTGCCTCAACTAATTCAAGTAATTTATTTCTCATTTTTTATCCTTTCTAATATATCAGGTCTATTTTTCTTTGTTTTTTCTAACTGTGCTTTTAATTTTCACTCACTTATTTCTTTGTGATTCCCATTAAATAAAACTTCTGGCACTTTCATGTTTTTATATTCTCTTGGTCTTGTATATTGTGGATAATCTAAAAGTCCTTCGTTTTGAAATGAATCATTTTCAACGCTTTCTTTTTTGATCACTCCTGGAACAAGACGGCAAATAGAATCCGCGATAACCATAGCTGGAAGCTCGCCACCTGTTAAAACATAATCACCAATTGATATTTCTTCGTCAACTAAATATGTAACTCTTTCGTCAAAACCTTCATATCTACCAGAAATTAATGTTATTTGATCGTATTTGGCTAATTTATTGGCCATTTTTTGGTCAAATATTTTGCCCTGAGGAGTTACTAGGATTTTATATCCGCCTCTATTTTCAAGTGAATCTAGCGCTAAATCAATTGGTTCAACTTGAAGTAAAAGCCCGTGCCCTCCGCCATAGATTTCATCATCTACTTTGCGGTGTTTGCTTTTAGTAAAATCCCTAAAATCAACAACATTAAATTCAAGTATTTTTTTATCAACGGCTTTTTTAATAATGCTTTCGTTGATTAAAGGTTCGAAATATCTTGGAAATAAAGTTAGAAAATTAATCTTCATTATTTTTTAGCTTTTAAAGATTCTGTTAGTTTATTGTTTTTAAATAAGTTTCAAACAGTAACTGTAGGTTTTGCACCATTAGCTAGTCATTTTGCTGTTTTTTCACTATCTAAAACGAAATCTTTATTAGATGGGTTATAGTGTCCTAAAGCTTCGATAAATTTTCCATCACGTGGTGCTCTAGCGTCAGCTACAACTATTTTGTAAACTGGACGGAATTTACTTCCCATACGTTTTAATCTAATTTTAACCATATTCTCCTTTGCTGTCAAGCTATTTTGCTTTACACTATTACTAGATGGAATTATATATTATTTTTATTAAAATAAGTATAATTTTGCTATATATTTAAATACAAAATAAATACAAAAAACAATTTAATCTGGAGATAAATGTCAGCAATTAAAAAAATCCATGCAAGAGAAGTTTTAGACTCACGTGGTAATCCAACTGTTCAAGTTGAAGTGTATACAGAACTAAAAGGATATGGTTCTGCAATGGTTCCATCAGGAGCTTCTACTGGATCAAGAGAAGCTCTTGAATTAAGAGATAAAGGTTCAAAATTTGAATCTAATTGATTTGGTGGAAAAGGTGTAATGCAAGCGGTTGAAAACGTTAATAAATTAATCGCTCCTGCACTTATAGGTTTTGAAGTAACCGACCAAAGACAAGTAGATTTAGCTATGAAGGCTTTAGATGGAACTAAAAACAAAGAAAAATTAGGAGCTAACGCTATTTTAGGAGTTTCTCTTGCTGTTGCTAGAGCCGCTGCTAACGAATTAGATCTTCCTTTATATAAATATTTAGGTGGATTTAACGCTCACAAACTTCCTCTTCCAATGCTTAATGTAATCAACGGTGGAGAGCACGCTTCTAATACTTTAGATTTCCAAGAATTTATGGTTATGCCAGTTGGAGCTAAATCATTTAGAGAAGCATTGCAAATGGCAAACTTTGTTTTCCATAACCTTGCAAAATTACTTAAAAAACACGGACACGGTGTTCAAGTTGGTGATGAAGGTGGATTTGCACCTAACTTTAAATCACACGAAGAAGCATTAGATTTTTTAGTAGAAGCTATTAAATTATCAGGATACAAACCTGCAACCAGCGGAGAAAAAGCTGTTGCTATTGCAATGGACTGTGCATCTAGCGAGTTATATAAAGATGGTAAATATACATTCGGTAAACTAAAAAAAGCAATCGAAGAAAAACAGCCAGGATTTGAAAACTTAGGAAAAACCAAACTAGTTTATACAACCGATGAATTAATTGATTATTTAGATCACCTTGTATCTAAATACCCAATCGTATCTATCGAAGATGGACTTGCAGAAAGCGACTGAGCTGGATTTGAAAAATTAACCAAAAGACTTGGACACAAATTACAAGTTGTAGGGGACGATTTAACAGTTACAAACACAGAACTTCTTGCTAAAGCTATCGAAAGAAAAGCTATGAATTCAATTTTAATTAAAGTAAATCAAATTGGTAGCTTAACAGAAACATTTGAAGCTATTCAAATGGCACAAATGGCAAACATGACTGCAGTTGTGTCACATAGATCAGGTGAAACTGAAGATACAACTATTGCAGATGTTGCAGTTGCTATGAATACCGGACAAATTAAAACCGGATCAATGTCAAGAACAGATAGAATTGCAAAATACAATAGACTTCTTGCAATTGAAGAAGAATTATCAAAAGCTTCAACATTTCCAAAAGACGCATTTTACAATCTTAAAAAATAAATAATTTACCACAAAAAAGATCAATTAATTTTGGTTTTTTTATATTGTAAGGTAAACCTTACCACACAAAATTTAATAAAATTGCCGATTTTTTAAAAATCGGCTTTTATTTTTTACGCCTTTTCTTGCTGCTTTTTCTTTATTTGTGGTTTTTTATGTTTTGATATTTATCACATTCATAAAAAATACCTTCCTAAAGAAATTAGATAGGTTTTTAATTTAATGTAAATAATTTTTTCAGGTTTTAACTATTGACATTACTTATTTTTTGTTATACAATTATATTGATTCTTTTCTTCAAGATTTTTTTATTTTTAGTACTAATATTGCTATTTGTAGTTCAAGCACTAAATAATGAAAATCCTGTTAGAATAAAAAAAGATCAATTAATTTTGATCTTTTTTTTCATATTGTAAAGTGCAAGTTACCACTTACAATTTACAATATGGGAACGAATACGCCTTATTTATAGGTGTATTCGTTTTTTTTCATTACAACTTGGAAACGCAGGTTTTATATACACACTATTATAGTGTAGTTTCAAAAAAAAAAAAAAAAAAAACGGTTTATTTTGAAAAAAGGCGCAAAAAAAGACCATTTAAATGGGTCTTTTACTACCTTTGGTGCGCGAGGAGGGACTTGAACCCTCATGCATTGCTGCACTAGAGCCTAAATCTAGCGTGTCTGCCAATTTCACCACCCACGCAGTTTTGGTGCCGTCTATAGGACTCGAACCTACGACCTACTGATTACAAGTCAGTTGCTCTACCAACTGAGCTAAGACGGCATGGTGGAAGATAAGGGACTCGAACCCATGACATTCGCCTTGTAAGGGCGACGCTCTCCCAGCTGAGCTAATCTTCCAAATGGCAGTCTGTACGGGGATCGAACCCGTGCGTGCATGGATGAAAACCATGTGTGTTAACCGCTTCACCAACAGACCTAATGGCGCCGATTATTGGGATTGAACCAATGACCAACTGGTTAACAGCCAGCTGCTCTACCGCTGAGCTAAATCGGCAACTTGGGTATACGTATAAATATAGCTTATATATTATACATATTTCAAAAAAATTTATTCACATTTTTTGAATTAATATTTTAATAATTTTTCGGCTTTTTCTTGGTTTGTTTTGTTGCATAAATAAATATAAAACTTAAATAAAAACATAGAAAGTGCACCTAATACTAGTAGCTCTACTAAAGCGTTAACAGATATTAATGAAACTCAAAAAACAAAACCTTTTAAGCTCTCTCCAATAAAAGCAATTGTAGAAATTGCATTATGTAAAAATAAAAACGCAGTAACTAAAACGGTATTAGCAAGCGCGGCAAGAAGCCCTAAAAAAAGCGCTTTTCAAATAGTTATTTTTTTTATTTTAATAACTATTACTCCTATTAATGCACCAACTAAAAGTCTTGGTAGAAAAGCAATATCAAAATAGATAAATAAAATTCTTCCATATAAAAGCGCGGCCAAAAAACTTCCTAGTCCTACAAAGGCTCCTGATGCAAGTCCACCAAAAAAACCTAAATGAAATGATGCAATTATAATTACAATGGTAATGATGTTTATAGACACTGGGCCAATGGTAATTAGCCCAATATAAGGAATAAGGCTTAAGCCTAAAATTATCCCTAAATACATTCCAAAATAAGCTATTCTTTTAATTGACATAATTAGGTATATAATTTTATAACTTTATTATTTTTTTATGAAAATCCTTCTACTGGTTACCTCTAGCATTGCAATAGTTAAATTAGGTGATTTTTTAAATCTTTTAAAAAAAGATTCTAAAAATCAAATAACAGTTGTCTTATCTAAAAATGCTTCTAAATATAAATTAAATTTTCCTAAAGAAGATGAAAATTTAAAGTATTTATATTCAGAGAGCTACATTAAAAAAGATCCTCAACATGTTTATCTAGCTAGAGATAATGACCTAATAATTCTTTTTGCAGCTACATATAATACCATTACAAAATTTGCACGTGGCATTGCTGATAATTTTCTAACTTCAATACTAGCAGTTAATAAAAAACCGGTTGTAATTCTTCCGGCTATGAATTCAAATATGTGAGAAAATCCAATTAATTTAGAACACGTTTCTAAATTAAAAAAATACGGTCACATATTTATAGGTCCAGATTGTGGAACGCTATATTGCAATGACTTTGGAATTGGAAAAATGGTTAAAATCAGCGATATTTACGAGCGCTTATTTGGTAAAAATAAACCAAAACTGCTTTTAAGTTTTGGTTATACCAAAAGCCCTATTGATTCGGTAAGATCGCTAATGGTTCCATCAAGCGGAAAAATGGGACTGGCACTGATTTCAGAACTTGCTTTTGATTTTGATTTAACAGTTATTAATGCGTCCTTGCAGCATTTAAATTCAAAAATTCCAGCTAATGTAAAAGTTGTTAATGTTAACTATATCGACGAATATAAAGAAGCAGTTTTTAGTGAAATAAAAAACAGCGATGGCTTTATATCAGTAGCTGCTGTTAGTGATTTTATTTTTGAAAAAATAGATAATAAAATTTCTAAAAATAATTCAAGTGGAGTTTTAAAATATCATATAGGTAGTGATGTTTTAAAAGAAGTATCTAACAAATACCCAAACAAAATAATGGTAGGTTTTTCTTTAGGTGATTCTAATAATTACAAAGAAAAAGCTAAAGAAAAATTAATAAATAAAAAACTTAGTTTAATAGTAGCTAATAGCATTTCTTCATTAAATAATGAAAACATTAACGCAAGTTTATTAGATAAAAATTTAAATGAAATTTATTTTGAAAATGTTTCAAAATATGATTTTGCTAAAGAAATTAAAAATCAATTATGAAAAATAATCAAAGCAAAATAAAATTAGTTATTGATGTTGGTAATTCTTATTTAAAAATAGGGATTTTTCATGATTTAGAATTAATAGAGCTTAAGAAATTTAAAACAAAATATTTTAAAATTTCATATTTTCAAAACTTTTACAAAAAAGTATTTGCAAAATACAAATTTAATTTATTTATAGTTTTTGGTAGCGTGGTTCCAAGTATTGAGCAAAAGTTTTTAGATTTTGTTAAAGAAAATAATTTAGAAAACAACTTTTTTTTAATTAATAATTATTTAAAACTTTCTTTTAAGGTGCCACAAGAAAAATTAGGCCTTATCGGTAACGATTTACTTGGTGCTATGGAATATGCTTCTAAAGAAACGAGTAATGCACTTATTTTTCTTTTTGGTACAGCATCAGTTGCTCTTCTTCTAGAAAAGCTAAATTTTAGCGGAGCAATAATAGCACCTGGAATGAATTTTAGTTTTAATAATTTATTATCTAAAGCTAAAAAACTAAAAGGATTTAAGCTTCACAAAGAAAATGTTTCACTGTGAAATTTAAACACTCAAGATGCTCTTGAATCTGGATATGAGAATTTAAAAAATGGTTTTATTAAACAAATAATTTGTAAAAGTAATTCTAATTATCCTGTTTATATTTCTGGAGGAGATATTAGTAATTTAAGCCCAGAAATTAGTCATCAATTTGTAGATAATATCGTACTTAAAGGTTATTTACTTATTTACCTTAAAAATTGTTAAAATTCTAAATAATTATGAATATAAAAAACTGAACTGAAAATAAAAACTCTTTGTTTCAACAAAGAATTTTACCTGCATTCATAATGGTTTTTTTCTTTTTTATATTTATAGGAATTTTAAGGTTTGCTTATTTTTATAGTTTTAGTTTTAGTTCTGAAGTAATAATATCAACTAGAGCTATTAGTCTTTTATTAATGTTTGGTGTTGCATTTTGAGCAATGCTAGAATTAAATAAAGCTTTTTTAGAAAATAAATATGTAAGTGTTATTTTTGCATTTGCAATAAGCGCTTATACTGTATTTTTTAATGGACCTATATTTAGTAAATACTTTGTTTATTCAACTGAAAAATTTGCATTATCAGAAAACTATTTATCAATGTTTTCTGTTTTTTATTTTAACTATTGATTTTGAGTAAAACTAATTATTACTTCACTTTTATTTTTAGTTCTTAGAATAGTTATTCTTTCTAAAAGTAAAGTAATAATTAGTGGCATTTTATTAAAACTACTTTTATATTTTGTTGCTAATTTTGTTATTTGATCTTTTATATATTGCGTATTTATTTTTTCTTACATGCCTAGCGGATTTCAAAATTTAATTATATTTACTACCATTGCATCATTTTATGATGTTGGCGGATTTTTTGGTGGTAAATTTTTAGGTAAAAAAATTATTAAAAGACCATTTTCACCTTTTATTAGTCCTAGTAAAACTTGAGAAGGCGCTTTAGTGGGACTTGTCTTTTCAATTGTGTTTGTTTTTGTTGAAATCTTTTTAGCCAATGTAATAGAGCCTAATAAATTCAATTTAGCGCAAGTTATATTAAATGTAGGAAGCTCTTCATTTAATGGAAAATTATTTGGGACAGCATTATTTTTTATAGTATTTGCTCCTGTGGTTTCAATGCTTGGTGATTTACTTTTTTCTTTAATAAAAAGAGTTTGCCTTATTAAAGATTTTTCAAAAATTTTAAAAGGCCATGGCGGAATATTGGACCGTATTGATGGAATTGCTTCAGTGTTTGCGCTTTGAAGTTTTTTGATGGTTATTTTATATTTTTTAAATTATGTTGGATAGGTAAAGATGAAAGAATATAAAGACGTCAAAGTAAAATCATTTGCAAATTATTTTAATTTAGAGTTTTATGAAAATTTAATAGATATAAAACTGCTAGATTATTCAATTGATCAAAATACTAAAAAAATAAATTTATCTTTTGAGCTTGATTCATTTCCTACTGTAAATGATTTTTTTGCTTTTATTGGCAACCTTGACAACATAAAAGATTTCAAAGTTTTTTATTCTTTTAGTTTTTTAAAAATTAATAACACTGAATCTTGAATTGAAAATTTTTTAAAAACTGCTTGTGAGTATTTAAAGCTTAATGAATTAAATTCAGTTAATAAAGTTAACAATCAATTCTTTTATGATGAATTTTCTAAATCTTGAAAAATATCCTTAACCAAAACTGCAAATGAAATTAAAGTAGAAAAAGAACTATTAAAACTAAATAAATTTTTAGACAAAATAGGGATCGATATCATTTCTTGTTTTATTGATAATAAAGATAGTGCAAATAATTCTGATGAATCAGATATAGAATCATCAGTTTTAAATTTTGTTCAAAACTTTCAAGAAGAATTTGAAACAAATTCATCTTCAACTTTTTCTAAAAATAAATTTAGAAAAAAACAATCAAGAGAAATTCAGTTCTTTTCAATCAAAGAATTAAACGAAAACTTTTCGTCACTAAAAAAAGAACAAATTTCAGTTACAGGAACTATTTATAAAAAGGAACTTCTTTTTAAAAATAATAGTTTTGAAAAACATAACCTATTTATAACTGATTATGATGATGCAATTAAACTAATTGCTTCTAAATCATCAAAAGTAAAAAATGAATTTTTAGATAATTTAGAAGTTGGTAAAACTTTTATATTTTATTGCTACGTTGATACCGATCAAAGAGGTAATAAATACATTCAAATAACTAAAGTTAATACTTCGCCTGATTTAAGAGAATATTCAACTGATCATCAAAAAATAAAAAGAATTGAATTTAACTGTAAATCTAAAAACAATACTTTAGATGGGCTTCTTACTCCTGAAGAAATAGTAGCAGAAGCAAAACGTCAAGGACATAGCGCTGTTGGAATTAGTGATTATAATTCTATTTTTTCATTTCCTGAATTTTATTACGCTGCCAAAGCTAATAATATAAAACCAATATATGGTGCTGGTTTCGCGATGCTAGAAGATACTAACGGCGCTTTTTTAACAGAGTTCCAAAACCAAGATTTAATAACTGGTAGATATGTGGTATTCGATATCGAAACAACAAGTCTTAGTGCATATCACGGTGAAATAATTGAATTTGCTGCAACTATTATTGAAAATAAAGCAGTTGTAGATAAAGTAGATATCTTTATTAAATCAAAAGAAAAACTATCACACTTTACAACTCGACTAACTTCTATTACTAATGAAATGCTTGATCAAAAAGGTATTGAGTTAAAAGAAGCGCTTCAAAAAATTTATGACGTTCTAAATAATAACGTTGCAGTTGCGCATAATGCTAATTTTGACTACAACTTTTTGATTGAAAAATTTGATCAAAATAATATGCAAGCTCCTAAATGTACTTTTATAGATTCTTTAGTGGTTTCAAGAATATTATTTGAAAAAAGAGATAAACACAACTTAAATGAGTTTTGTAGAAACTTAAATGTTAACTACGATACCGAAAAAGCTCATAGAGCTATTTATGATACAGAAGTATTAGCTGATGCTTGAATTGAAGCCACATTAAAGTTAAAAAATACAAAACAAATAAGTAATTTTCAAGAGCTTTCTGAATATAAATCAGATGCATTATTTTCAAAACATTTTTCTTTATATATAAATACAGTAGTTAAAAATCAAGCTGGATTAAAAGAATTATTCCAACTGGTTTCTATTGCTAACACTAAAACATTTTATGGTGCACCTAAAATATTTTGAAGCACATTAAAAAGCTTTAAAAATATTCTAGTAGGAAGTAATGGAGTTAAAGGTGAGTTATTTGATATTCTTCTGCTATCAAGTAGACAAAGAGTTGAAAAATATATCCAAAAACTTGACTACATTGAAATTCCTCATCCTGATTTATTTGATTCATATTTAGATAGAAACCAATTAACAAAAGATCAATTATTAGAATCACTTCAAATATTAATTAGCTTAGCTAAAAAACATAATAAGCTAATAATATCTACCGCTGAGCCTAGATATAGACATAAAGGTGATAGAGAAATTTTTAAGGTTTTAACTTCATTTCCTATTAGAGATAAAAGGCATTTCTTATGAAACTATAAAGCAGTAAAAGCAGGAAATTACAGCGTTCCTAATTTTTACTTTTTAACAACAGATGAAATGCTTGATGCTTTTAGTTTTTTAGAAGATAAATCATTAATTGAAGATATCGTTGTTAATAATGCTCATAAATTAAATAATTTAATTGATGAAAATATTGAAGTTATTAAAACTGATTTATATCCTCCATCAATTAAAAATTCATCAGAATTATTAAAAGATTTAGTTTATAAAAATGCAAAGAAAAAATATGGTGAAGTTTTACCAAAATTAGTTCAGGATAGAATCGATAAAGAATTAATTCCGATCATTAATTATAAATTTGATGTTGTTTATTGAATATCTCATATATTAGTTAAAAAAGCAAATGACGATGGTTATGTTGTAGGAAGCCGTGGTAGTGTCGGTTCTTCTTTAATTGCAAATTTAATTAACATAACTGAAGTTAATCCGCTTGAGCCTCATTATATTTGTGATAATTGCAAACATTTTGAAGTAGTTAATAACGACAAAATAACATCAGGATATGATCTTGATGACAAAAATTGTCCTAACTGTGATTCTATAATGGATAAAGACGGGCATTCTATTCCATTTGAAACATTTTTAGGTTTTAAAGCTGATAAAGTTCCTGATATAGATTTAAACTTTTCAGGTGAATATCAAATTGCAATTCATAACTACACCAGAGAATTATTTGGTGAAGATAAAACCTTTAGAGCTGGAACAGTTTCTTCTATTCAATATAGAAAAGCATTTGGATTTATTAAAAAATATATAGAAGATACAAATACATTTTATTCAAATGGATTTATCGACTATCTTGCAGAAAAATGTATCGACGTAAAAGTTACAACCGGGAAGCATGCTGGAGGTATTGTAGTTCTGCCAGAAAATTTAGATATTGAAGAATTTACTCCAGTAAACTATGCATCTGATGGACTTGAAGATAAAGAGTGAAAAACAACACATTTTAAATACGATTTTTTAAAAGAAAATCTTTTAAAACTTGATCTTCTGGGACATAGCGATCCAACTCAAATTAGGTTTTTAGAACAAGCAACAGGGCTTCTATCTAAAAACATTCCTAAAAAAGATAAAAAGCTATTAAAGTTATTCTCATCGACAGAACCTATGGAAATCGATCCAAACGATATCAACGGAGAAACAACAGGGGCTATCGCCCTTCCGGAATTTGGAACTAAATTCACCAGAGGAATAATCAAAACTTCTAAGCCGCATTTATTTGCTGATTTAATTTCTATTTCAGGCTTATCACACGGGCAAAACGTTTGAAAAAATAACGCTGAAGATTTAATACTTAACGAAAATAAAACTCTTAATGAAATAGTTTGTTGTAGGGATGATATCATGAACTATTTAATTAAAAAAGGAGTTGATGCTAGTTTATCTTTTAAAGTAACTGAAAGCGTTAGAAAAGGAAAAGGTGTAGATAGCGAAGACATTAAAATACTTTCTACATACAATATTCCTGATTGATTTTTTAATTCAATGCAAAAAATTAAATATATGTTCCCTAGAGCTCATGCGGTAGCTTACGTTATTATGGCTTGAAGAATGGGATACTATAAGCTTTATTATCCACTTGAATTTTATGCATCATTTTTCAGTGTTAAATGTTCTAAATTCGATCTATCTGCAATGATTGATTTTTCAAAAGATGGTTATTGGAAAATAAAAAATAAAATCGAAGAAATTGAAAAATTAATAAGAACAAATAACAAAAAAGATAATAAAAAAGAAGAAGATATTTTAGAGTCATTAAATGTCGCTTTAGAAATGTATTCAAGAGGATTTACTATTCAAAATATTGACATTGAAAAATCAGATGCTTATAACTGAATAATAGATAAAGATTCCAAATCGCTAATTCCTCCGTTTTCTGCTCTTGATGGAATTGAAGCTGGAGCTATTAAAATAATTAACGCAAGAAAAGAACGGCCTTTTAAAACAGTTTTAGATTTCGCAAAAAGATCAGGGGTGAGCTCTACTATAGTTGAAAAATTAAAAGAATTAAACGTCTTTAAAGATCTCCCAGAATCAGAGCAACTATCTTTATTTGGATAAAATTAAAAAACAAAAAGCCATTTTTTGGCTTTTTCATTATTCTTTTTCGACTTTGTGGACAATATTATTAATTCAAATAATATCACCTGGATAAACTTTTTTATTTCTTTCAGTTGTTTGTTTTCCATTTATTAAAACTTTATTGATTTTGTTTTGTAGAAAGAATTTAGCAGTTCCACCAGAATCAACTTCATCAATTTTTTTAAGCAATTGACTTAGCTTAATGTATTCTCCGTAAATTTTTATTGTCATAAATTCCTAAAACATTAAAGCAGCAATAATTTGAATGTTTGAATCATTTTCTGTTGATTTCAAAATAATTCTTGTGCATTTATTCTCATCGTCATTTGAAAGTACAAATTTAGCTGATACTAGACCTTCATTTAGTGTTTGAAGAGCATCGTGTAAATAAACGTAGTTAAACGCTACTTTTACTTTTGGTCCATTTACTGTTAGTGAACTTGAAATTGTTTCAGATTTACCAATTTCCGAAACTTCGTAGTTTAACTTCATTTGATTTTCATTGTTTAATTCGATGTAAATTTTCTTTTGTTCTGATGATAGAAAATAAACTTTTTGAATTAATGATAAAAATTCTGATTTTTCGATTAATACTTCTGTGTATTTGCTTAATTTAAATAAACTATCAACATTTAAATATTTTTCTTTTGCTACTCTTAAAAAGATTTTAATATCATCATAGAATACCCCGATTCTATCTTCGTTAATAAATAAATTAACATCTTTTGGAGCACTTTGAGGAAGAAGTTTTTTAAGTGATTTAGCATCAACTAAAAAATCAAATTCATTTACATTATCAACATTTAATGAGTCAGTAGAAAATCTACTAAAGTTAGTTGAATATAAAACAATTTTATTTTCTTCTTTTTTACCTTTTATATTTATGTATTTTAATCTTCTATCTGTTGTATTTTCGTTTGCAGCACTAGGAGAAACAGAAGCGTTTTTAATTACATTTTTTAACTCTTTAGATTCAACAGAAAAAACATTATCGTGTTGATCGAATTCTACTTTTCTAAAAGATTCTGTTTGTTTTTTTGAAAGTTCAAATCTTGAATAAACATCATAAATTAAAATAGAATTATTTTTCTCTTGAATAGTAATAAAACCTTCAAGTTTAGAAACAACATCCTTAAGCATTAAAGCATTAATTAAAATTTCGCCTTTTTTCTCTAATCTAATTTTATTTTCATCTACTTTTGTTTTTATTTGAGCAGCAATAGAATTAGAATTAGCTATTACATGTAAAAAATCACTATTTATTTTTATATAAAAGCATTTATTTGAATCAAAAGAATCTGATGAATCAGTGTAATTTATAAGTGTGTGAATAATTTCTTCAATTTTTTTCTTATTAATATGAAATAGCATAAAAATGTCCTTAAGGTTTAAATTTTAAATAGTATTAATAAATGATGTTTATAACTATATAAATTTTACTTTATTTTTCAAAAACTCTATAAATTAGGATTTTTAATTCATTTTAAGATGTTGATAACTTGTGTGTTTATTTATCTTATTTTTGTTAGTTTTCGTGGATTTTGTTGATGATAGAATTAATTTCTGATTTTTTTTCTAGATTCTTCATCTTTTCATTTACTTTTCTAATTATATAAATAACTGATGAATGATCCATGTTAAAGTCACGACCAATTTCGTTTAGTGATTTATTTAATAGTTTTTTATCTAAATAAACACAAATGTGTCTAGCCCATGAAACTGAAAGTTTTCTTGATTTAGATTTGATTTCTTTTTTTGATATTCCAAAAAATTTAGAAACTTTCGAAATTATTAAGTCTATATTTATTTCTTCTTTTGTTTTTACATCTTGATCAAGTAACGACTTAATGAATTCAACTTTATTTTGAAAACCTTCTAAAAACTTCATTCTTATTTTTAAGTTATTAACAATTTGAATTAAGTTTCAATTACTATTAGAAGTGTTAAATAATATAAATTCAATTGATTGTTCATCTAAAACTTCAAATAGTTTTGGATTTAAAAATTGTAAAAATGATTTTCTTTCAGATAGCTTTGGTGATTCAATAGAAACCTTAATACCAGAACCTAGTCTATTGAATAATTTTTCATCAAATAAAGATTTCAGTTTTTTATATTCAGTTTTAGAAGCTATTATTGTTAATTTATTTAAATTGATTCTATTTTCAATAATGTTAAGAATAAAGTTTTTGGTTCCTTTTTTCTTACCTTCTCCATAGTCATCAAAGTCATCAAATAAAACAACATCAGCGTTTATAAAGAAGTTATTAAGCTCTTGTTTTGTCAGTGAATTATTTTCAAATAATACTTGAGTTATTTTGTTTGAAAAAAGTGCTGGCTGAATATAAACACAAGATTTATTTTGTTTTTTAGCTTCGTTTGCTATAGCAGAAAGTAAATGACTTTTTCCTGATCCGCTTTTACCACACAAAAAGTAAATGTTGTTAAATTCGCCAGTTTCATTTAAACTATCTTTTAAAACTTCAAGAGCAAGTTCGTTAAAAGTAGATTTAAAGAAATTATCAAATGTATAGTTTTTGTTTTTAATACCGAAGTCATTGTTTTTAAATTTAATGCTTTGCGTTTTTTCTACTTTATTTCGGCTTGAATTTTGAAGCAGCAGATTTAATTCTTTTTCTGAATGGATTAAATAAAAATTATCAAGCTTAAAATTTTTAGATTTAAAAAACCTAAAAATTAAATCCTGATAATTTTCTAGTATAAATTTTTGAATGCTTTTTTTAGAAAAAAGAGGTGAAAAGATATAAAGTTTTTTATCTTCAAATAATGCAAAAGTACTATTCTTGAAAAATTCTTCAAAGTTTTTTTTGTTTTCGTTATTAATAAAAAAAAGATCGAAATCTTCTTTTAATTTTATTAAATTCACTTTTTGCATACTTAGTTAATTGTATAACAAAATATAAAAATATATGTGAGTAAAATGTAGATAAA